>NZ_JBICYZ010000007.1:0-246945 GCF_043201465.1 Kitasatospora sp. NPDC048298 | reverse complement strand
ACCGCCCGGGTCTTCATCCCCGCCGCGTCCGAACCCGCCTCCGGCTCCGACAGGCAGTACGAGAACATCCCCTCACCACGCGCCAGCGCCCCCAGGTACCGCGCCTTCAGCTCCTCCGAACCCGACAGCTGCACCGGCAGCGACCCCAGCTTGTTCACCGCCGGGATCAACGAGGACGACGCACACACCCGCGCCACCTCCTCGATCACGATCACCGTCGCCAGCGCGTCCGCCCCCGCACCGCCGTACTCCTCCGGCACGTGCACCGCATGCAGGTCGTTGCCCTGCAGCGCGTCCAACGCCTCCTGCGGGAACCGCCCCTGCTCGTCCACCTCCGCCGCGAACGGGGCGATCTTCGCCTCGGCCAGCGAACGCACCGCCTCACGGAGCATCTCGTGCTCCTCGGAGATCCGGAAGAGATCGAAGTCAGCCGCCCCTGCGCTGCCCGCCATGATGCCTGCCTCGTCGTTCAGTGACCAACGCCCGAGCGAGGTCCGATCGACGCCCGGTGCGAGTCGAATCCGCGGTTAACTACCGTTCAGTAGAGATCCTAGGGCGCGGGCCTGCGGCTGCCTAGCGTCCCAGCCGTGCAGGTGATCCGTGCGTGCTCCCCGCGGGCGGATAGCATCAGGGCATCTGTACTGGTCGCGTCCGCATCCAAGGAGAACCCGTGACCCTCCGCATCTCCGTGATCGGCACCGGCTACCTCGGCGCCACGCACGCCGCCGCGATGGCCGAGTTCGGCTTCGAGGTGCTGGGTCTGGACATCGACCCGGACAAGATCGCCATGCTGACCGCGGGCCGCGTCCCGATGTACGAGCCCGGGCTGTCCGAACTGCTGCTCAAGCACGTGGCCGGGCACGAGGGTTCGACCGGACGGCTGCGCTTCACCACCTCCGCCCAGGAGGCCGCCGAGTTCGGCGACGTGCACTTCGTCTGCGTCAACACCCCGCAGCGCAAGGGCGAGTTCGCGGCCGACATGTCGTACGTCGACACCGCGATCGACGAGCTCGCGCCGCACCTGACCCGCCCCGCCCTGGTGGTCGGCAAGTCCACCGTCCCGGTCGGCTCGGCGGCCCGGCTGGCCGAGCGGCTGGCCGCGCTGGCACCGGTCGGCGAGGGCGCCGAACTCGCCTGGAACCCGGAGTTCCTGCGCGAGGGCTTCGCCGTGCAGGACACCCTGCGGCCGGACCGGATCGTGGTCGGCACCCAGAGCGAGCGGGCCGAGCGGCTGCTGCGCGAGGTGTACGCGGAGCCGATCGCGGCCGGGGTGCCGTTCATGGTCACCGACTTCGCGACGGCGGAACTGGTCAAGGCGGCCGCCAACTCCTTCCTGGCCACCAAGATCTCCTTCATCAACGCGATGGCCGAGGTCTGCGAGGCGGCCGGCGCGGACGTCACCCAGCTCAGCAAGGCGCTCGCCTACGACGAGCGGATCGGCGGCAAGTTCCTCAACTCCGGCCTCGGCTTCGGCGGCGGCTGCCTGCCGAAGGACATCCGCGCGTTCATGGCCCGGGCCGGCGAGCTCGGCGCCGACCAGGCGCTGACCTTCCTGCGCGAGGTCGACTCGATCAACATGCGGCGCCGCTCCCGGATGGTGGAGTTGGCGCGCGAACAGTGCGGCGGCGGCTTCCTGGGCCGCCGGGTCGCCGTCCTCGGCGCCGCCTTCAAGCCCAACTCGGACGACATCCGGGACTCCCCCGCCCTCAACGTGGCCGCCCAGATCCAGCTCCAGGGCGCCCAGGTCACCGTCTACGACCCGAAGGCCGTGGACAACGCCCGCAAGATGTTCCCGTCCCTCACCTACGCCCACTCCGCCCTGGAGGCCGCCGAGGGCGCCCATGTCGTCCTCCACCTCACCGAGTGGTCCGAGTTCCGCGAGCTGGATCCGGCCACCCTCGGCTCCGTGGTCGCCGAGCGCCGCCTGCTCGACGGCCGCAACGTCCTGGACGCCGACGCCTGGCGTGCCGCCGGCTGGACCTACCGCGCCCTGGGCCGCCCGAGCTGAGGCGCCCGCCCGCACACCACGGAAGCGCCCGTCCCCGACCTCGGGGGCGGGCGCTTCCGCGTTCCCTGGCACAATTATTTGAACATGTTCAACTCTCGTGCGAGGATCGGGCCGTCCGCCATGCACGGTGGTCCGGAGACCGGGGGGCCTTCATGCGCAAGCTGCTCGTCGGCCCGGGTCGAGCTCCAGGCCTTCGACGTCCGACCGGCCGGAATCCCACGCGCCCGGGCGTCGTTGGTAGCGGCATGACGAGCTACGGCGACGAAGCGACGGTCCGCGGGATCCTCACCGGCGCGGGCGACACCTGGGCCGTGGTGGGCCTGTCCAACAACACCGCCCGGGCCGCCTACCGGGTGGCCCGGGTCCTCCAGCAGTACGGCAAGCGGATCGTGCCCGTGCACCCGAAGGCCGAGACGGTCCTCGGCGAGCAGGGCTACGCCTCGCTCGCCGAGATCCCCTTCCAGGTCGACGTGGTGGACGTGTTCGTGAACAGCGCGCTGGCCGGCGAGGTGGCCGACCAGGCGGTGGCCGCCGGGGCGAAGGCGGTCTGGTTCCAGCTCGGCGTCGTCGACGAGGCCGCCTACGAGCGGACCAGGGACGCCGGGCCGGCCATGGTGATGGACCGGTGCCCGGCCATCGAGATCCCGCGGCTCGGCTGAGGCTCAGCCGTCCAGCCGCGCGATGGTGGCGATGGACGGGCGCCGCTCGGCGCGCAGCCGGGCGGCCACCGACTCGGCGTCGCGCAGGACGCGGACGGCGTTGTGCCAGGTGAGCTTGGCCAGGTCGGCCTCCGACCAGCGGCGGTCGAGGAGTTCGGCGACCAGGTTGGGGTAGCCGGCCACCGAGTCCAGGCCGTCGGGCAGGAAGGCGGTGCCGTCGAAGTCGCCGCCGATGCCGATGTGGTCGATGCCGGCCACCTCGCGCATGTGGTCGAGATGGTCGGCGACGGTGGCCGGGGTGGCGATCGGGCGCGGGTTGGCGGCCTCGAAGGCGCGCTGGCGTTCCATGGCCGGCGGGGTGGTGTCCAGCGGGTGGAAGCCGTGGGCGCGCATGTTCTCGTCGGCCTCCCGGGTCCACTCGATGGCGGCGGGCAGGATGAACTTCGGCACGAAGGTCGCCATCGCCACGCCGCCGTTGGCGGGCAGCTGGGCGAGCACGTCGTCCGGGATGTTGCGCGGGTGGTCGCAGACCGCGCGCGAGGAGGAGTGCGAGAAGACGACGGGCGCCTCGGTGACCCGCAGGGCGTCGCGCATGGTGTCGGCGGAGACGTGCGAGAGGTCGACCAGCATGCCGAGCCGGTTCATCTCCCGGACGACCTCCTCGCCGAACCGGGTCAGCCCGCCGGCCACCGGCTTGTCGGTCGCGGAGTCCGCCCACGGCACGTTGTCGTTGTGGGTGAGCGTCAGGTACCGCACGCCCAGTTCGTACAGGGCGCGCAGGGTGGCCAGCGAGCAGTCGATGGAGTGGCCGCCCTCGGCGCCCATCAGGGAGGCGATCCGGCCCTCGGCGCGGGCGGCCTCCATGTCGGCGGCGGTACGGGCCAGGCGCAGCCGGTCCGGGTAGCGCTCGACCAGGGCGTGGACGAAGTCGACCTGCTCCAGGGTGGCGCTCACCGCGTGGTCGCCGGCCAGTGAGGAGGGGACGTAGACGGACCAGAACTGCGCGCCGACCCCGCCCTCCGCGAGGCGGGCGAGGTCGGTGTGCAGGCGGTCGCTCTGGTCGGCGGCGAGGTCGAGCGCGCCGAGGTCGTACCCGGCCTGCTCGCGCATCGCCCAGGGGAGGTCGTTGTGGCCGTCCACCACGGGGGCGGTGCGCAGCAGGGCGCGGGCGCGGTCGAGCGGGGTGGGGGAGGAGTCCGTCCGAGAAGTCATACGGGCTGTTCTACCCCACCCCCACCAGCGGGATTACTTGCCGAATCCGAAGGAGGAGGAACCGGCCACCTTGGCGCGCAGCTTGGCGCCCTTCTCGGTGGCCTGGTTGTTCAGCTCGGTCTGGAAGTCGGTCATCTTCTCGGTGAGCTCGGGGTCGAAGGCGGCGAGCATCCGCACCGCGAGCAGGCCGGCGTTGCGAGCGCCGGCCACCGAGACGGTCGCCACCGGAACGCCGGCCGGCATCTGGACGATCGACAGCAGGCTGTCCATGCCGTCCAGGTAGCGCAGCGGCACCGGCACGCCGATGACCGGCAGCGGGGTGACGGAGGCGAGCATGCCCGGCAGGTGGGCCGCGCCGCCGGCGCCGGCGATGATCGCCTTCAGTCCGCGCTCGTGGGCCCGCTCGCCGTACGCGACCATCTCGCGGGGCATCCGGTGGGCGGAGACGACGTCCACCTCGTAGGGGACCTCGAACTCGTCGAGCGCCTGGGCGGCGGCCTCCATGACCGGCCAGTCGGAGTCCGAGCCCATCACGATGCCAATGAGCGGAGAGGTCATTCGGTGATCGTTCCTCGCAGGTAGGCGGCCGCGTGGCGGGCGCGCTCGCGGACGTCTTCGAGGTCGTCCCCGAAGACGTTGACGTGGCCGACCTTGCGGCCGGGCTTCACGTCCTTCCCGTACATGTGGATCCGCAGCCCGGGGTCGCGGGCCATGCAGTGCAGGAAGGGGTGGTACATGTCGGGGTAGTCGCCGCCGAGGACGTTGACCATGACGGTCCACCTGGCGCGCGGGCGGGGGTCGCCGAGCGGGAGGTCGAGGACGGCCCGCAGGTGGTTCTCGAACTGCGAGGTGACGGCGCCGTCCTGGGTCCAGTGCCCGGAGTTGTGCGGGCGCATGGCCAGCTCGTTGACCAGGATGCGGCCGTCCCGGGTCTGGAACAGCTCGACGGCGAGGTGGCCGACGATGCCGAGGTCGCCGGCGATCCGCAGGGCGAGCTGCTGGGCCTCGTCGGACAGGGCCGGGTCGAGGTCCGGCGCGGGGGCGGTGACCTCGGCGCAGACGCCGTTCTCCTGGACGCTCTCCACCACCGGGTAGGCGACGGCCTGGCCGCTGGGCGAGCGGACCACGTTGGCGGCCAGCTCGCGGACGAAGTCGACCTTCTCCTCGGCCAGCACCGCGACGCCGGCCAGGAACGGGGCCTGCGCCTGCTCCTCGTCGTCGACGACCCAGACGCCCTTGCCGTCGTAGCCGCCGCGGACGGTCTTCAGGACGACGGGGTAGCCGGAGCCCTCGTTCGCGAAGGCGGTGACGTCGGCCGGGTCGGCGACGATGCGGTGCCGGGGGCAGGGCACGTCGATGGAGTCCAGCTTGGCCCGCATCACACCCTTGTCCTGGGCGTTGACCAGCGCGTCCGGGCCGGGGCGGACGGCGATGCCGTCGGCCTCCAGGGCCCGTAGGTGCTCGGTGGGGACGTGTTCGTGGTCGAAGGTGATCACGTCGCAGCCGGCGGCGAAGGCGCGCAGGGTGTCGAGGTCGCGGTAGTCACCGAGGACGACGTCGGAGACCACCTGCGCGGCGGAGTCCTGGGGCGTGTCGGCGAGGAGTTTGAACCTGACCCCGAGCGGGATGCCCGCCTGGTGTGCCATGCGGGCCAGCTGCCCGCCACCGATCATGCCCACCACTGGAAAATTCACATTGCCCGGGGAAGTCACGCGGCCCAGGATATCCGGGCCGGTCGGGGGCGGTGGAGCCGCCGGTGGGGCCTCCGGAGCGGACGCGCGTAGATGTCAACCCCCACCCCGGACGGCTGAGCCGTTCGATGGAAGCGGGTAGCCTGAACGGCCAGGTCCTCGTCCGCGCGGTCGGATCATGTGCGTGCACGCAGGGCTCAAGGGGTGTCCCCGGCCCAGTGGGACACCGCTTTTCCCCGCAGGTACATGGAGGCCACCCGGTATGGCGACGACCGCAGCTTCGAACCCCTCGCTCATGCAGAAACTGCGTGGGCTCAGGGGTGAGGTGGTGAAGTTCGCCATAGTCGGCGTGACCGGCGTGATCGTCAACGCCGGGGTCTTCTGGGTCTGCCTCAAGACGACCGGTCCGATCAACTCCTTCTCGGGCTACATCGCCACCAGCGTGGCGATCGGCACCAACTACCTCGGCTACCGCTACTGGCTCTACCGCGACCGGGACGCGGCCTCGCGCAAGCGCGAGATCACCCTCTTCCTGATCTTCAGCGGCATCGGCATGCTGATCGAGAACGGCATCAACGCCTTCTCGGTGCACGTGCTCGGCTACTCCTCGCCCACCAGCCAGCTGATCGCCAAGAACGTGATCGGTCTGATCGCCGGCACCACCTTCCGGTTCTTCTCCTACCGGACGTGGGTCTTCAAGGCGCTGCCGGAGACCGAGCAGGAGGTCACCGCCGACGGCCGGGAGCTGGCCGCCCAGGCCGAGCTGATGCTGGCCACCGAGCGGATCCGCTACGCCCAGGCCGAGTAGCCGCCCCTCCCCTTGCCGGGCCCGCCCCCGCGGGCGGCGCCCCGACACGCCCTAACCCTCGTGGCTGCGCCCGAGGAAGAGCGCGAACACCGGCGGCTTCAGCGAGAGCAGTTCGAGCCGCCCGCCGTCCGCCTCCGCGAGATCGCGGGCGACGGCCAGCCCGATGCCGGTGGAGTTGCGTCCGCTGACCGCGCGCTCGAACACCCGGTTGCCGAGGTCCGGCGGCACTCCCGCGCCCTGGTCCTGGACCTCGACCACCACCGAGGTGCCGGACGGCCGTACCCGCAGGGTGATCGTCCCGGCGCCGTGCATCAGCGAGTTCTCGATCAGGGTGGCCAGCACCTGGGCCACCGTCCCCGGGGTGCCGACCGCGGTGACCCCGTGCAGCCCCTCCAGGGAGAGCACCCGGCCCTGTTCCCGCAGCGTCGGGCCCCACTCCTCCACCTGCTGTTTGATCACCTCGTCGAGGTCGAAGGCGACGGCGGTGGGGCTGCGCGGGTCGCGCTGGGTGGTGAGCAGCCGCTGGACCACGTCGGTGAGCCGCTCGACCTGCTGGAGGGCGATGGTCGCCTCCTCCTTGACCGTCTCCGGCTCCTCGGCGAGGGCGGTGATCTCCTCCAGCCGCATGGAGAGCGCGGTGAGCGGGGTGCGCAGCTGGTGCGAGGCGTCGGCGGCGAGCCGGCGCTCGGCGGTGAGCATCCGGGCGATCCGCTCGGCGCTGGTGTCCAGCACCTCGGCGACCCGGTCGAGTTCGGGCACCCCGTAGCGGCGGTCGCGCGGGCGCGGGTCGCCGGAGCCGAGCCGCTCGGCGGTCTCGGCGAGGTCGGTGAGCGGCCGGGCGAGCCGCTTGGCCTGCCAGACGGCGAGCGCCACCGCGGCCTGGACGGCCAGCAGGGCGACCACGCCGAGCAGCAGCAGGTTGTTGGCGATCTCGTGGTCGACGTCCTCGCGGGACTGCTCGACGGTGACGGTCTCGCCGCTGTTGCCGCGCTCGACGGCCTTCAGCAGGTGGTTCCCGGCCGGGCGCTCGCCCGCGGAGACCACCGGCTGGCCGGGCACCTGTACCTCGACGTAGCTGCCCTCGGTGACCTGGCTCTCGAAGGCCCGCCCGGTGACCGGCTCCCCCGCGGCGAGCCGGCTCTCGACCAGGGCGAGCACCCGGACGGCGGCCGCGTCCACCCGGTCCTGGGCCGAGTTGACGATGGTCCGCTTCTCGACCAGGGCGAGCGGCACGCAGAACACCACGACCACCACCAGGACGACGCCCAGCAGCGAGTTGATCATCCGGCGTTTCACGCTGCCGCTCCCCGAGGTGTTCCGCTGCCGCGGGCCGAGGGCCCGCCTGGGGCCCGATGTCGTCAGGCGCTAATTCTTCTCGAACCGGAACCCGACTCCGCGCACGGTGGCGATGTAGCGCGGGTTGGCCGCGTCGTCGCCGAGCTTCTTGCGGAGCCAGGAGATGTGCATGTCCAGGGTCTTGGTGGAGGTCCACCAGGTGGTGTCCCAGACCTGCCGCATGATCTCCTCGCGGGTGACCACCCGGCCGGCGTCCCGGACCAGGACCCGCAGGAGCTCGAACTCCTTGGCGGAGAGGGTGAGTTCCTCGTCGCCGAGCCAGGCGCGGTGGGACTCGATGTCGATCTTCACCCCGTGCGCGCCGGTGGTGAGCTGGTCGACGTTGCCGCGGCGGAGCAGGGCCCGGACGCGGGCGAGCAGTTCGGCCAGGCGGAAGGGCTTGGTGACGTAGTCGTCGGCGCCGGCGTCCAGGCCGACCACGGTGTCCACCTCGTCGGCGCGGGCGGTGAGCACCAGGACGGGGCAGCTCTTGCCGTCGGCGCGCAGGCGACGGCAGACCTCCAGGCCGTCCATCTCGGGCAGACCGAGGTCCAGGACGACGAGGTCGACCTCCTCGGTGAGGCCGGCGGACAGTGCGGTCGGACCGTCCTCGCGGACGAGCACCTCATAGCCCTCGCGTCGCAGGGCCCGGGCGAGCGGTTCGGAGATCGCCGGATCGTCCTCGGCGAGCAGCACACAGGTCATGTGGTGATGGTAGTCCGCCCGGGTATGGCCGGACGCCCTGTGAGGTAGTTCACAGAGCGTGATCGTTATATAAGCCCTTGATCACGCCCAACACGGCAGGGCAGACCGGCCGTTCAGCGAAGAATCCCCACTTGCATCTTGAATCCGAAGGAAGACACGCCCATCTACCATCGATAGATCGGGCAGATCCGTTGCCAACATGGCCATTCCCACACCTGATTCAAGGCTTTTGTCATCTGATAAAGCCAAATGTCGCCACGTAGAGTGGTTTCGTCCACGTCCGCCGCCACCCCCCTAGGCGGACGCTGTCAGGCAAGGAACAACTATTCATGGCGTCGAAGACCCTGGACGCCGACAAGACGTCGGCCTCTCCCAGCGGCAAGACCTTCCTCGGTCACCCCCGAGGTCTCGCCACCCTGTTCATGACCGAGATGTGGGAGCGCTTCTCCTACTACGGCATGCGCGCCCTGCTGATCTACTACCTGGTCTCCGGTGGCGCCGACGCCGCCGTGGGCAGCCAGGGCGGTGGCCTCGCCAAGTCGGCGGCGCTGGCGACGGCGGTCTACTCCGTCTACGTCTCGATGGTCTACCTCATGGCCTACCCCGGCGGTTGGTTCGGTGACCGGGTCTGGGGTGCCCGCAAGACCGTCGCCATCGCCGGGTTCGTGATCATGTTCGGCCACATCGCACTGGCGATCCCCGGACAGGCCGCGTTCTTCCTCGGCCTGCTCCTGGTCGCAGTCGGCTCCGGGCTCCTGAAGGCCAACATCTCCACGATGGTCGGCCAGCTCTACAACGGCCCCGAGGACCCGCGCCGCGACGGTGGCTTCACCGTCTTCTACATGAGCATCAACCTCGGTGCCTTCGTCGCTCCGTTCATCATCGGGACGATCGGCAAGGAGTACAACTGGCACCTGGGCTTCGGCATCGCCGCCGTCGGCATGGCCTTCGGCCTGGTGCAGTTCCTGCTGGGCAGCCGCCACCTGTCGCCCCGTAGCAGCGAGGTCCCCAACCCGCTGAAGCCCGCGGAGCGCAACAGCCTGCTGAAGAAGGTCGCCCTCACGGTCGTCGGCGCGGCCGTGTTCTACGGCGCCATCGTCGCGATGGGCGTCTACACGCTGAACTGGGCCCTCGTCCCGCTCACCGTGGCCGGCCTGCTGATCCCGGTGACCGTGCTGGTCCGGATCAAGCGCGACAAGGACCTGACCGCCGGCGAGCAGTCCAAGATGTCCGCGTACATCTGGTTCTTCGCCGCGGCCGCCATCTTCTGGATGATCTACGACCAGGGCGGTTCGACCCTCTCCCTGTTCGCGGACAAGAAGACCGCGGACAACCTGTTCGGCTTCGGCTTCTCGGCCACCTGGTACCAGTCGCTGAACCCGCTGTTCGTGATGGCGCTCGCCCCGGTGTTCGCCTGGCTGTGGCTGTGGCTCTCCCGCCGCAACAAGGAGCCGAACACCATCGTGAAGTTCTCGATGGGCCTGCTCCTGGTCGGCGCCTCGTTCTTCATCTTCATCGTGCCGATGAACATGGCGGACGGCGGCACCATGGTCTCCCCGATGTGGCTGGTCTCGATCTACCTGATCCAGACCATCGGTGAGCTGTGCCTCTCCCCGGTCGGCCTCTCGGTCACCACGAAGATGGCACCGCGCAAGTACGCCTCCCAGATGATGGGCGTCTGGTTCCTCGCCGTCACCGCCGGTGACTGCACCACCAGCCTGCTCTCGCTGGCCGGCGTCAGCCTCGACGGCACCGGCATCATCGCGATGCAGGCGTCGCTCGCGGTCCTCGCCGGGCTCGCCATCTTCGGGTACCGCAAGCGGGTCCAGGCCCTCATGGGCGACGTGCACTGACCGACCCCCCTCCGGCTCACGACTCCGGGGCCGCCGTGGATTCCTGAGATCCACGGCGGCCCCGGTCGTCTTTTCCGGCCCGGCCGCCCGGGCGTCGGGTGCTCGGACGTCGGACGCTCGACAGGGCCCCGGCGGCCGTGCCTATGGTGCCCGGCATGACGACCCCCTCCTTACCCCGTCAGCTGGCCCGCACCCGGCGGTTCACCCTGGGCGTCCCCGTCCAGCCGGAGCCCTCGCCGGACGGCGCCACCGTGCTCTTCCTGCGCGGCCGGACCGGCACCGACCCGCTCGCCTGCCTCTGGGCCCTGGACACCGCCACCGGCGCGGAACGGCTGGTCGCCGACCCGGCCGCCCTCGGCGCCGACGAGGGCATCGCCGCGTACAGCACCGACGCCACCGGGACGCTCGCCGCCTTCGCCCTGGCCGGCGCCCTGTGGCTGGCCGACACCGCCGACGGCACCGTCCGCGCCGTCCCCGTCCCCGGCCCGCCGCGGGACCCCAGGCTCGACCCGACCGGCCGCCGGATCGCCTACGTCCTCGGCGGCGCCCTGCGGGTGGTCGGCGCCGACGGCACGGACGACCGCCCGCTCGCCGAACCCGAGGCCGAGGACGTCGCCTACGGGCTCGCCGAGTACGTCGCCGCCGCGGAGATGTACCGGGACCGCGGCCACTGGTGGTCCCCCGACGGCACCGCGCTGCTGGCCACCCGGGTCGACGACCGCCCGCTCACCCGCCTCTTCCTCGCCGACCCCTCCGACCCGCACCGCCCACCGCTCGCCGTCCGCTACCCGCTGGCCGGCACCGCCAACGCCGAGGTCTCGCTGCGGCTGCTCGGCCTCGACGGCACGGACACCGAGGTCCGCTGGGACCGCGCCGCCTTCGAGTACCTCACCGCCGCTGGCTGGGACGCCCACGGCCCGTACGCCGCCGTGCAGAGCCGCGACCAGCGCACCGTCCGCACCCTGGCGATCGGACCGGACGGCGCCACCCGGGTGCTGGACGAACGGCGGGACGCGCACTGGATCGAACTGCTCCCCGGCCTGCCGGCCCGCACCGCGGGCGGCGCCCTGGTGGACACCGCCGACCTGGGCGACACCCGGCACCTGACCGTCGACGGCGAGCCGGTCACCCCGCCCGGGCTCCAGCTGCGCGCCGTGCTCGGCACGGACGGCGAGCAGGTGCTGTTCACCGCCTCCGACGAGCCCACCGAGACCCACCTGTGGACGTACGGACCCGACACCGGCCCCCGGCGGCTGAGCGGCGGCCCCGGTCTGCACACCGGGGTGCGGCGCGGCGGCACGCTGGTGCTCACCACCCGCGCCCCGGGCCACCCCGGCGGCCGCTCCACCGTCCTGCGCGAGGGCCGCCCGGCGCTCCCGCTCGCCTCCCGCGCCGAGCCGCCGGCCCGCACCGCGGCACCCGAACTGCTCCGGCTCGGCCCGCGCGAACTGCGCGCCGCGCTCTTCCTGCCCGCCGGCCACCGCCCCGGCGACGGCCCGCTGCCCGTCCTGCTCGACCCGTACGGCGGGCCCGCCCTGCAGAAGGCCACCACCGGCGGCTTCTGGTGGGACCAGGTCTCCCAGTGGTTCGCCGACCAGGGCTTCGCGGTGCTGGTCGTGGACGGCCGCGGCACCCCCGGACGCGGGCCGCGCTGGGACAAGACGATCCACGGCGACAAGGCGGAGCCCGCCCTCGGCGACCAGGTCGAGGGCCTGCGGGCGGCCGACCGGCTGCGGCCCGGGCTGCTCGACCTCGACCGGGTCGGCATCCGCGGCTGGTCCTACGGCGGCTACCTCGCCGCCCTCGCCGTGCTGCGCCGCCCGGACGTCTTCCACGCCGCCAGCGCCGGGGCCGCCCCCACCGACTGGCGGTTCTACGACACCCACTGGCAGGAGCGCTTCCTCGGCCACCCCGACGAGTATCCCGAGCACTACGACGGCGGCTCGCTGATCGCCGAGGCGCCGAAGCTCAGCCGCCCGCTGCTGCTGATCCAGGGGCTCGCCGACGACAACGTCCACCCGGCCCACACCCTGCGGCTGTCCGCCGCCCTGCTCGCCGCCGGCCGCCCGCACGAGGTCCTCCCGCTGCGCGCCACCGGCCACCAGCCCACCGACGAGGCGGTGGTGGAGCACCTGCTGACCCACGAACTGCACTTCCTGCGGCGCTCGTTGGGCCTGGCATGAACGAAGGCCCGCCCCCCCGGCCGGGGGGGGCGGGCCTGCGCGGCCGGGCCGTCAGACCTCGCGGACGCCCGCCCGCCAGACCGCCGCCGTCAGCGGCACGCCCGGCCGGTACGCCAGGTGGACGTGCGAGGGCGCGTCCAGCAGCAGCAGGTCGGCCCGCGCGCCGGGCGCGACCACACCGACGTCCGTGCGCCGCAGCGCCCTGGCGCCGCCCGCGGTGGCCGCCCAGACCGCCTCGTCCGGGGTCATCCCCATCTCCCGCACCGCGACCGCGATGCAGAACGCCATCGAACTCGTGAAGCTGGAGCCCGGGTTGCAGTCGGTGGACAGCGCCACCACCGCGCCCGCGTCCAGCAGCCGGCGCCCGCTCGGGTACTCGGCCCGGGTGGAGAACTCCGCCCCCGGCAGCAGGGTGGCCACCGTCCGCGAGCCGGCCAGCGCCGCCACGTCCTCGTCCGTCAGATGGGTGCAGTGGTCCGCCGAGGCGGCCCCCAGCTCGACGGCCAGCTGCACGCCGGGCCCGTACGAGAGCTGGTTGGCGTGCACCCGGGGGGTGAGGCCGCGCTCGACGCCGGCGGTCAGGATCGCCCGGGCCTGCTCCCCGTCGAAGGCGCCCTGCTCGCAGAACACGTCCACCCAGCGGGCGTGCGGGGCGCAGGCGTCCAGCATCTCGCCGGTGACCAGGTCCACGTACCCGGCCGGGTCCTCGGCGTACTCGGGGGCGACCACGTGGGCGCCCAGGTAGGTGGTCTCCGGGGTGTGCGCGGCGGCGATCCGCAGGGCGCGCGCCTCGTCCTCGACCGTCAGCCCGTAGCCGGACTTGCACTCGATGGTGGTGGTGCCCTGGCGCACCGCCTCCCGGACGAACCGGGCCAGGTTGGCGTCCAGTTCGGCGTCGCTCGCCGCCCGGGTGGCCGCCACCGTGGTCCGGATGCCGCCCGCCGTGTACGACTGCCCGGACATCCGGGCGTTGAACTCGGCGGTGCGGTCGCCGGCGAACACCAGATGGGCGTGCGAGTCGACGAAGCCGGGCAGCAGGGCCCGGCCCTCGGCGTCGAAGCGCTCGTCCGCCGCCGGGGCGTCGGCGGCCGGGCCGACCCAGGCGACGGTGCCGCCGTCGACCACCACGGCCGCGTCGGTCAGCAGGCCGAGCGGCCCGGCGCCCTGCCCGGGGTCGTTGGTGACCAGGCTGCCGATGCCCGTGATCACAGTGGTCCTGGTGGTCCTGGCGTTCAAGGGGAGGCCTTCCGAGGGGAGTTGGGGAATCTCTGGGTCAGCGGTCCAGCGCGCCGATCGCGGAGCGCAGGGCGCCCGGCACGTCGGCCACCAGCCGGTGCTCGCCGTCCCGGACGACGTGCCGGCCGCCGACCACCACGTGCCGCACGTCCGCCGCCGAGGCCGCGAAGACCGCGATCTCGGCGCCGAGCCGGGGCGGCGGTCCGGCCGTCCGGACGGTGTCCAGCGCGATCACCGTGAAGTCGGCGAGCGCCCCCGCCTCGATCCGTCCGGCCTCCGGCCAGCCGAGCGAGGCGTGCCCGTCCTCGGTGCCGGCCCGCAGCAGGGCGCCGGCCGTCCAGTGACCGCGGGTGCGGGTGCGCAGCCGCTCGTCCAGCTCCAGCGCCCGGGCCTCCTCGAACGGGTCGATCACCGCGTGGCTGTCGCTGCCCAGGGTGATCGGGGTGCCCGCCGAGGCGAGCCGGCGGGCCGGGCCGATGCCGTCCGCGAGGTCCCGCTCGGTGGTGGGGCACATGCAGACCGTGGTGGAGGATTCGGTGAGCAGCCGGACGTCCTCGTCGGTCAGGTGGGTGGCGTGCACGGCCGAGGTGCGCGGGCCGAGCGCGCCATGGTCGGCGAGCAGCCGGGTCGGGGTGACGCCGTGGGCGGCCAGGCAGGCGTCGTTCTCGGCGGTCTGCTCGGACAGGTGGACGTGCAGCGGCGCCCCGCGCGTCGCCGCCCAGTGCGCGACGGTGCCCAGCTGCTCGGCCGGGACGGCCCGCACCGAGTGGATGGCGGCGCCGATCCGGGCGTGCTCGCGCGGCTTGAGCGCGTCCGCCCGGGCCGCCCAGGCCTGCGCGTCGCCGTCGCTGAACCGCTGCTGCGGCTCGGTCGGCTCGGCGCCGAAGCCGGAGGAGAGGTAGCAGGTGTCCAGCAGGGTGATCCGGATGCCGGCCCGGGCGGCGGCCTCGATCAGTGCCTCGCCCATCGCGTTCGGATCGGTGTACCGGGCGCCGCCGGGCGCGTGGTGCAGGTAGTGGAACTCGCCGACGGCGGTGATGCCGGCCAGCGCCATCTCGGCGTAGACGGCGGTGGCGAGTTCCAGGTAGCGGTCCGGGTCCAGCGCGCCGGCGAACCGGTACATGGTGTCGCGCCAGGTCCAGAAGGTGCCGGAGCCGACCTGGACGTGCCCGCGCAGCGCCCGGTGGAAGGCGTGCGAGTGGGCGTTGGCCTGGCCGGGCAGCAGCAGCCCGTCGAGCCGGACGGCGCCGGGCGGGCAGGGGCCGCTGTCCGGGGTGACGGCGGCGATCGTCCCGCCGGGGCCGGTGGTGATCAGCACGTCCTGCCCGACCGCCGGCCCGTCGTCGTGCGGCAGCCAGGCGTACTGCGCCCAGTACGTCGTCGTGGTCACTGACACGCCAGGTCCTCCAGTACGTCGGCGAGGGCGGCGACCCCGGCCAGGCAGTCGTCCCGCTCGGCGTACTCGGCCGGGGAGTGCGAGACGCCGGTGGGGTTGCGCACGAACAGCATGGCGGTCGGGACGGCGGAGGCCAGGATGCCGGCGTCGTGCCCCGCGCCGGTGGGCAGCACCGGGGCGTCCAGCAGCTCGGCCATCCGGTCGCGCAGCGGCCCGTCGAAGTCCACCACCGGGGTGTAGGACTCGCGGGTCAGCTCGACCCGGACGCCGTCGCGTTCGCCGCGCTCGGCGGCGGCCTGCTCGATCTCGGCGACCAGCGCGGTGAGGGTGCGCTCGTCGGCCGCCCGGGAGTCCAGCCAGCCGCGCACCAGCGAGGCGATCGCGTTGGTGCCGTTGGGCTCGACGGCGACCTTGCCGAAGGTGGCCAGCGCGCCCGCCAGCCGGGCCTTCTTGCGGGCGGCGAGCACCGTGTTGGCGTAGGTCAGCATCGGGTCGCGGCGGTCCTCGATCCGGGTGGTGCCGGCGTGGTTGGCCTCGCCGTGGAAGTCGAACCGCCAGCGGCCGTGCGGCCAGATCGCGCCGGCCACGCCGACCGGCTGCCCCTCGGCGAGGAAGCGGCCCTGCTCGACGTGGAGTTCGACGAAGGCGCCGATCCGGGCCAGCCGGTCGTCGTCCGCGCCGATCGCGGTCGGGTCGTAGCCGGCCTTCTCCATCGCGTCGGGCAGCCGGACGCCGTCGGCGTCGCGCAGCCCGTACGCCTGCTCGCGGCCGAGGACGCCGGCGGTCAGCCGGGAGCCGATGCAGGCCACGCCGAACCGGGCGCCCTCCTCGTCGCCGAAGTTGACGATCGCCAGGGGCTTGGTGAACTCGGCGCCACGGGAGCGCAGTTCGTCCAACGCGGCGAAGGAGGAGACCACGCCGAGCGGGCCGTCGAAGGCGCCGCCGTCCGGGACGGAGTCCAGGTGCGAGCCGGTGACGACCGCCCCCTGCCCGTTCGGGTCGCCCAGCCAGGCCCACTGGTTGCCGTTGCGGTCCAGCTCGTACGCGAGGCCGCGGCCGCGGGCCTGCTCCTCGAACCAGGCGCGGCACTCGGCGTCGGCGGAGTTCCAGGCGAAGCGGCGGTAGCCGCCGGAGGAGGCGGAGCGGCCCACGGGGAGCAGCTCCGCCCACATCTCCTCGAACCCGGATGTCACAGCTCGCCCATGGGGCTGTGCTGGTTCATGGGGATGTGGACACCACGCTCGGCGGCGACCTCGGCGGCCCGGTCGTAGCCGGCGTCCACGTGCCGGATGACGCCCATGCCCGGGTCGTTGGTGAGCACCCGGCGGATCTTCTCCCCGGCGAGGGCCGTGCCGTCGGCGACGGTGACCTGGCCGGCGTGGATCGAGCGGCCGATGCCGACGCCGCCGCCGTGGTGGATGGAGACCCAGGAGGCGCCGGAGGCCACGTTGACCATGGCGTTGAGCAGCGGCCAGTCGGCGATCGCGTCGGAGCCGTCCAGCATCGCCTCGGTCTCCCGGTACGGGGAGGCGACCGAGCCGCAGTCCAGGTGGTCGCGGCCGATGACGATCGGGGCGGACAGCTCGCCGGAGGCGACCATGTCGTTGAAGCGCTCGCCGGCCTTGTCGCGCTCGCCGTAGCCGAGCCAGCAGATCCGCGCCGGCAGGCCCTGGAAGTGCACCTTCTCCTGGGCCATCTTGATCCAGCGGGCCAGCGACTCGTTCTCCGGGAAGAGGTCGAGGACGGCCTTGTCGGTCTTGTGGATGTCCTGCGGGTCGCCGGACAGCGCCGCCCAGCGGAACGGGCCCTTGCCCTCGCAGAACAGCGGGCGGATGTACGCCGGGACGAAGCCCGGGAAGGCGAAGGCGCGGTCGTAGCCGGCCAGTTGGGCCTCGCCGCGGATCGAGTTGCCGTAGTCGAAGACCTCGGAGCCGCGGTCCAAGAAGCCGACCATCGCCTCGACGTGCCGGGCCATCGACTCGCGCGCCCGCAGGGTGAACTCGGCGGGCTTGGCGGCGGCGTAGTCCGCCATGTCCTCGAAGGCCACGCCGACCGGCAGGTAGCTGAGCGGGTCGTGGGCGCTGGTCTGGTCGGTGACGATGTCGATCGGCGCGTCCATCGCGAGCAGCTGCGGGACCAGCTCGGCGGCGTTGCCCAGCACGCCGATGGAGAGCGGCTGCTTCCTGTCGCGGGCCGCGGTGGCGAGCTCCAGCGCGTGGGAGAGGTCCTTGGCCTCGACGTCCAGGTAGCGGTGCTCGATCCGGCGGGAGATCCGGGACGGGTCGCAGTCGATGCAGATCGCCACGCCGCCGTTCATGGTGACGGCCAGCGGCTGGGCGCCGCCCATCCCGCCGAGGCCGGCGGTGAGGGTGATGGTGCCCTCCAGCGAGCCGTCGTACCGCTTGTTGGCGACGGCGGCGAAGGTCTCGTAGGTGCCCTGGAGGATGCCCTGGGTGCCGATGTAGATCCACGAGCCGGCGGTCATCTGCCCGTACATGGTGAGCCCGAGGCTCTCCAGACGGCGGAACTCCTCCCAGTTGGCCCAGTCGCCGACCAGGTTGGAGTTGGCGATCAGCACCCGGGGCGCCCACTCGTGGGTCTGCATCACGCCGACCGGGCGGCCGGACTGGACCAGCATGGTCTCGTCCTGCTTCAGCCCCTCCAGCGTCCTCACCATGGCGTCGAAGGACCGCCAGTCCCGCGCCGCCTTGCCCGTGCCGCCGTACACCACCAGCTTGGACGGGTGCTCGGCCACCTCCGGATCGAGGTTGTTCATCAGCATCCGCAGGGCCGCCTCCTGCTGCCACCCCTGCGCCGTCAGCCCCGTCCCACGCGCCGCGCGCACCTCACGCGGCCCGCTCACCTGCTGCTGCACCATGTCCCGGCCTCCCTGCGGATGGATTCATTCAAGCTTGGTTCGGCTGAATATATCCAAACAATCAATTCTCGACCAGACCCCGAAACAATCCGATCAGCCACGGCGTCGGTCGACTTGCCGCGCTAGCCTGAACCCGGCGAACACCAGCCACTCGGCCCAGCACCAGGGAGCGGAGGACAGGATGACGGCCATCACCATGCGGCCCGGCAGACTGCCGCTGCCCGCCGAGCCGGACACCTTTGGCCTTCCGCTGTACGCGCCCCGCGACTGAATCAGGCCGCCGCGCCGCCGTCCCAGTCGATGCCGATCTCGGCGAGCCAGCGGCGGTCGTCGGCGTCCGGGGCGGGCGGGGACGGCGGACGGGGGATGTTCTGGACGGGGCCGAGGCCGTACTTCTCGGCGGCCGCGGCGGCGCGGCCGTCGGGTTCGATGACGCCGACGTGGACGGCCGACTCGTCGCCCGGGTCGAGGACGGTCAGTTCGGGGTCGGGCAGGCGCCGCAGGGTGACGCGGCGGCCGCAGGTGGGGCAGGACCACTCGTCGGCGCCGGAGGACAGGCGGGCGACGAACTTCATCTCGTGGATCACGCGCATGGGTGACACCCCCTGTAGGAGGGGATGCCCGGGTCCGTGACGGCTACTCCCCCGCCCCGCCACTACTCCAGGAACAGCCCGCGCGCCGCCGCGGACTGCTCGATCGCCTCCAACCTGGCTTCGGCGCCCGGGAGTTCGTCGCACATGGACTGCAGCAGCACCCGGCCGAGCATCATCGGCGCGCACGCGGTGTCGAAGACCAGCCCGGTGCCGACGGCGGCCGGCAGCATCAGGTCGGACAGCTTGGCGACCGGCGCGAAGGCGCTGTCGGCCACGGTGAGCACCGTCAGCCCGCACTCGCGGGCGACCGTCAGCGCGTCCATCAGCTCCCGCGGGTAGCGCGGCAGCGCGAAGCAGAGCAGCGCGCTGGCCCCGGCCGCCCGGGCCTGTTCCAGCCGGTCGGCGAGCATGCTGCCGCCCTCGTCCAGCAGCCGGATGTCCGGGTGCACCTTGGACGCGAAGTAGGCGAAGCCCCGCGCCTGCGCCGAGGCGGCCCGCAGTCCGAGCACCGGCAGCGGGCGGGAGGCGGCGAGCAGCCGGGCGGCCCGGGTGATCGGCTCCGGGTCGGCGAGGAGTTCGGCGAGGTGGCGCAGGTGGGCGATCTCGGCGAGCACGGCCTGCTGGTGCTCGTTGCGCACCGCGTCGTCCGGGCTCTCCGGCGCGCCCTGGTCGCCGCCGCCGAGTTCGCGCAGCTGCTTGCGCAGCGCGGGGTAGCCGTCGTACCCGAGCGCGACCGCGAAGCGGGTGACGGACGGCTGGCTGACGCCCGCGAGTTCGGCGACCTCCACGCTGGACAGGAACGGCGCCTCGGTGGCGTGCCGCACCAGCGAGTGGGCGATCCGGCGCTGGGTCGGCGTCAGCCGGTGCCCTTCGAACAGCTGGAGCAGCCGGGCGGAGGGTCCGACGCTGCCGGTCTCGTCGGTGGCGGTCATCAGCGGTACCTCCGGGTGCGAGCGGTTCGGACGACGACTGTGCAGGAGCGGGCCGCGGCTGGCAAAGACGTCTCGTACGGCGGGACGTCCGGTGAGACGTCCCGCGGTTCGGTTGGTTCGGGAGCCGCGGCGGTCCGGCGGCCCCGCCGGGTTCGGGGCGCCCCTTGGGGGAACCCTGATTTGTCCCTGAGCCCGCCCGGATTCCTCCCGCGAACGGATGGACCGGACGTCCCGGCGGCCTCACGCTTGCTCCATGGACACTCGTCAGGACGAACTGCGGCGCGACCTCGACGCCACCCTCCAGGCCCGCAAGGAGCTCGGCAAGGAGTACGAGGACGCACTCGTCGACTCCTTCGTGAAGCGGCTCGACGCCCGGCTGGACGCCCGGGTCGACCGGTCGGTGGCCGAGCGGATGGACGACTACGAGCCGTCCCACCGGGGCCGGGGCGGGCGCCGGGACCGCGACCGCCCGTCGGCCTCCGGCCGGGCCGGCAACCGGCTGGCGGTGGTCTCGCTCGCTCTCGGCATCCCGCTGACCGCGATCGCCGGCAACCCCGAGACCGGTGGCTTCGCCGGCCTGCTGGCCTGCTGGGCGGGCATCGTCGGGGTCAACTTCGCGGCCGCGCTGGGCAACCGCCGCGACCGCCGGGACGAGCGGGACCGCCGCCCGCGGGGGGACTGGGACTGAGCCCCGGTCACCCCGCGGCGGCGGCACCGGCTCAGGCCAGCGGGCCGGTGACCCGCTCGACCGCCCGCACCAGCGCGCCGGAGGCGACCAGCTCGGCGGCCGCCTCCAGGTCCGGCGAGAGGAAGCGGTCGCGGCCGGCGCCGCCGACCCCCGCCTCCCGGGCGGCGGCCAGCGCGGCCGCGGTGGCCGGGGCGAGCCCGGCGACCCCGTCGGCCTGCTGACGGATCTCCAGCGCGCGGGCGGACGCGGTGAGTTCGACGGCCAGGATGCGGCCGAGGTTGGCCACCGCCTGGCGCAGCTTGCGCGCGGCCGACCAGCCCATCGACACGTGGTCCTCCTGCATCGCGGAGGAGGGGATCGAGTCGACCGAGGCCGGGACGGCGAGCCGCTTGTTCTCGCTGACCAGCGCCGCCTGGGTGTACTGGGCGATCATCAGGCCGGAGTCCACGCCCGGGTCGTCGGCCAGGAAGGCCGGCAGGCCGTGCGAGCGGGCCTTGTCGAGCAGCCGGTCGGTGCGGCGCTCGGAGATCGAGCCGAGGTCGGCGGCGGCGATGGCGAGGAAGTCCAGCACGTACGCGACGGGGGCGCCGTGGAAGTTGCCGTTGGACTCCACCCGGCCGTCCGGCAGCACCACCGGGTTGTCGACCGAGGCGGCCAGCTCGCGGTCGGCGACCAGCCGGGCGTGCGCCAGGGTGTCCCGGCCGGCACCGGCGACCTGCGGGGCACAGCGGATCGAGTAGGCGTCCTGGACGCGCGGGGCGTCGTCCTGGTGGTGGCCGGTGAGGCCGGAGCCCTTGAGGACGGCGAGCATGTTGGCGGCGCTGAGCGCCTGGCCCGGGTGCGGGCGGATCGGGGCGTGCAGTTCGGGGGCGAGCACCTTGTCGGTGCCGAGCAGCGCCTCCAGGCTCATCGCCGCGGTGATGTCGGCGGTGGTGAACAGCCGCTGGAGGTCGGCGATGGCCATCACCAGCATGCCGAGCATGCCGTCGGTGCCGTTGATGAGGGCGAGGCCCTCCTTCTCCAGCAGCTCGACCGGCGCTATCCCGGCGGCGGCGAGCAGTTCGGCGGCGGGCTTCTCCACGCCGTCCGGGCCGGTGGCGGTGCCTTCGCCCATCAGGACCAGTGCGCAGTGCGAGAGCGGCGCGAGGTCGCCGGAGCAGCCGAGCGAGCCGAACTCCCGCACCACCGGGGTGATGCCCGCGTTGAGCAGGGCGGCCATGGTCTGCGCGACCAGCGGCCGGACGCCGGTGCGGCCGGAGGCCAGCGTCTTCATCCGCAGGAACATCAGCGCGCGGACCACCTCGCGCTCGACCGCGGGCCCCATGCCGGCGGCGTGCGAGCGCACCAGCGACCGCTGCAGCTGGGCGCGCAGTTCGGGGCTGATGTGGCGCACGGCGAGCGCGCCGAAGCCGGTCGACACGCCGTAGACGGGACGCGGCTCGGCCGCGAGGGCGTCGATCCGCGCGCGGGCGGCCGCCATCTCGGCCTGCGCGTCGGGGCCGATCTCGACCCGGGCGTCGCCCCGGGCGACGGACAGGACGTCCTCGGCGCTGACGTCGGCCTTGCCGACCAGGACCAGCGGAGCGTCGGGGGCCACAGCACTGTGCATATCCATATACACCATCACATCAGGTGAATGAAGATATGACAACAGGTGCTCGCCATCCGGATTCTCCGCCCTCCGGATCGACATCGCACGCCGTGGCCCCCGTCGGCCCCGCACTCACTTCACGAGTTCCGCCTCGATCAGGTCGACCGCCCGGACGGTGCCGCCCTCGGCCCGCCCGGCGGCGGACAGCCCCCGCAGCCGCTCGGCCACCGCCGGGTCGCCGACCAGCTCCAGCAGCGCCGCGCGCAGCGCCTCCGGGGTGGCCTGCTCGGTGTCCAGCCGGCGGGCGACACCGAGGCCCACCAGAGCGTCCGCGTTGGCGAACTGGTCGACGGCCTGCGGCACCGCGATCATCGGCACCGCGTGGAACAGCCCCTCGCTGGATCCGCCCATGCCCGCGTGGGTGACGAAGGCGTCCGCCTGGGAGAGCACGGACAGCTGCGGCACCCACCGGTGCACCTCGACGGTGTCCGGCACCTCGCCGAGCTCGGCCGGGTCCGTGTGCGCGCCGATCTGCAGCACCGTGTGCCAGCCCGGCAGGTCGCCGAAGGCCTGGACGCAGGCGCGGTAGAACGCCGGGTGGTGGGTGAACGCCGAACCCAGCGAGACCAGCAGCACCTTCTCCGCGCCGGCCGGCCGCTGCCACCGCCCCTGGTGGGCGCGGTCGCCGAAGCAGGGCCCGACGAAGCTGATCCGCTGTTCGTCGACCCGGTCGGCGTTGGGCTGCAGGGCGCGCGGGACGAGCGCGATCGCCCGCTCCGGACGGCCCTTGAAGGCCTCCACGTCGCGCTGCACCGCGCCGGCCTCAACCAGCCAGTCGGCGAACCGGCGGTGGTGCTCGGGGCCGCCGGGGCCGGTGCGGATCGCCTCGAAGACCTCGGCCATGTCCTCCTCGACGCCCTCCCAGCCGACGAAGGTGGACGACAGCTGCACCACCGGCACCCCCAGCCGCTCGCCGAGCGCCCGGCCGGCGAAGCCCGCGATGTCGTAGAGCACCAGGTCGGGGCGGTCGTCCTCGAAAGCCTCCAGCAGGACGGACCACGCTGCCAGCGTGTCGTCCAGGAAGGCGTCCTGGATCGCCACCGGGTCCACCGGCCAGCCGCCGGGGTCGTCGGTGAGCGGCAGCTTCGTCGGGTACGGGACGAGGGCGGCTCCGGTGGACTCGACGGTCTCGCGGAAGGAGGGGTCGTTGAGGTAGCTGACCCGGTGGCCCCGGGCGACCAGCTCGGCGATCACGGCGAGGCTCGGGTTGACGTGCCCGTGGGCCGGTACGGAGACCATCAGGATGTGTGCGGGGCGGTTCACGGGCACCTCCGGGATAGCGAATGAGACGAGACGTTCCGTCTCGCATGTCTTGAGAAGACAATACGTCTCGTCTCGTCATTCCGCATAGACTTTTCCCCATGGCTTCCAGAACCGCCCCCGACCCCGCCCGCCGCAGCGAGCGCGCCCGCGCCGCCGTCCTCGCCGCCGCCACCGAACTCGTCGCCGAAGTCGGCTACGGCAAGCTGACCATCGAGGCGATCGCCGCCCGGGCCGGCGTCGGCAAGCAGACCATCTACCGGTGGTGGCCCTCGAAGGGCGCCGTCGTCTTCGACGCCTTCCTCGCCGTCGGCGAGCACGACGGCGGCCTCGCCCTCCCCGACACCGGCGACCTCGCCGCCGACCTCCGCGCCGTCCTGCGCCCCACCAGCGACGAGCTCCGCGACCCGGGCACCGACCGCACCTACCGGGCGATCGTCGCCGAGATCCTCAACGACCCGGCGCTGCACACCGAGTACCGCACCCGCCTGCTGGACCCCCTGCTGGCGGTCACCCGCGACCGCCTGCGCAGCGCCCGCGAGGCCGGCCAGATCGCCGCCGACGCCGACCTCGACCTGGCCGTCGAACTGGTCTACGGCCCGATCTACTACCGCTGGCAGTACCGGCTCGGCCCGCTCACCCACGAGCACGCCGACCGCCTGGTCGACGCCGCCCTACGGGCCCTCAACCCGCCTGTGAACGGAGCCGGCTCCGACGCCTGAACCAGAACACCGCCAGCACCACGGCCAACACGCAGAGCAGCAGGACGACGCCGAACCAGGTGAACAGCCCGCCGAACCCGCCGTGGGAGCCGTGCCGCACCGTGCGCTTCCTCGACTTCGACACGGACAGCGTGGACTCCGTGATCCGGTGCGCCGCCTCGGAGGCCCGCGGCTGAGGCGCCCGCTCGGGCGCCGTCCGCACCGCCCCGGCCGTCCGCGCCGCCGGCACCGCCGACGCCGGGGCGGCCCCCGCCACCGCGCCCCCGAGCACCAGCACCCCGGCCACCGCCGCACCCGCCCACCGTCCACCCACGGCCGAACCCCCCGTTCCCCGGAAAACCGTCGCCCCACCTTCCACCACCCCGCCCGCCCCTGGCATCCCCCGGGCGCCGACCGCGACCCGCCCGGGACACCCCCGTCACCGAATCCGCACACGGCGGCGGCCGGACCCGGAGCCGGACCCGGACCGGGGCCACCGGCCGGCGGGCCTCAGGGCGAGCCGCCCGCCTCACACCACCGGCGGCGAGGCCGGCCCCGACAGGGCGACCGAGACCAGGGCGCGCATGGCGCAGGCGGCCTGGCCCAGCGGCAGGGTGGCGTCGTCGGCGAAGAGCTCCACCAGCCAGCCGCCCGCCGGGTTCTGGCCGCCGGCGGCGACCATGCCCCGGTAGCCGGAGACGACCAGCATCGCCTCCTCCGCCGGGTCGTTGCCGGCCGCGCCCGCCCGCAGGGCGAAGGCGCCGCCGCGGACGGCCCGGCGGGTCATCGGGTAGTGCCGGAGGTCGAAGACCGCGTCGGGGGCCTCGATCTGGGCCCGCTGGGTCTCGGCGCGGACGCTGCTGGGGCCGCTGGTCATCCGGTAGACGGCGTGCTGGGAGGTGCGCATCAGGTGGGAGCCGGGCGGGACGTACGAGACCCACCAGCCGACGGCGTCCAGCAGCCGGGCGGAGGCCTCGGCGACCACGACCAGCTTGCCGAGGGTGTCCGCCGGGTGGACGGCCCGGGTCAGGGCGGCCTGGTCGAGGGAGGCGAGCACCGCGGTGAGCAGCTGCCCCGGGTCGGCGCTGCGGGCGGCGCCCCGGAACCGCCGCCGGTCGCCCGCGCCGGCCCGGCCGCCCGGCGCGCGCCGCCCGTCCGCCCGGTGGTGCGGGTCGGCGGCGTCGGCGAGCAGCACCGTGGGGTCGGGCGAGAAGCCGGGGCCGTGGCTGCGCCCGGCGACCACGGGGTGGGCGGCCCGGGCGGCCTTGGCCCGGTACTGGGCGGCGTCGGCGAGCCGGAACAGCCGGTCGGGGGTGGTGACGGGCCCGATCGAGTCCCCGGTGGAGGCGACCCCGCAGGCCACGCCCTCGCCCTCGGAGAGCGCGAGCGCCCGGGCGCACAGCTCCTCGGCGACGGCGACCACCTCGTCGGCCTTCTGACCCTCCACCAGCAGGCAGAACTCGTCGCCGCCGAGCCGCGCGGCGAGGCTGCCGGGGAGCTTGGCGGCGGCCAGCGAGAGCTGGTGGGCGAACCGTTCCAGCAGCCGGTCGCCCATCTCGTGGCCGAGCTGGTCGTTGACCCGCTTCAGTCCGTTGACGTCGCAGACCACCAGCGAGACCACGGTGCCGTCCCGGTTGTGCGCCTCCAGCGCGCTCTCCAGCCGGGCGTCGACGGCCCGCCGGTTGGCCAGGCCGGTGAGCGGGTCGGAGAAGGCGAGCCGGCGCAGGTCGGCGAGGCGCTCGGTCTGCGCCAGCCCGGCCGAGACCTGGGCGGCGAGCAGCGTCGCGTAGTCGGCGTCGGCCTCGGTGAACTCGGGCATCCCGGCGGACCGGGCGAGGTACAGCTCGCCCCAGGCCTGGCCGTGCAGCACGATCGGCGCGACCACGCAGCAGGCCCGCCCGCGCCGGCGCAGCGCCGCGGCGCGCTCCTGGCAGTACGCGCCGGCGGTCGGGTGCGCGTGCCCGGCGTGCGGCTCGCTGTTCTCGGCGCTCTGCAGCCAGGCGCGCGGCAGCCGCCCGGTGGTCCAGCGCTCCTCCAGGTACGTGACGATCTCGGGGAAGTCGGCGACCGGGTACGACTCGTCCTCGGGCAGTTCCTCCTCGCCCGGGGCGAGCTCGCCGTGGTTGACCAGGACCCGCAGCCGGCCGGACTCGCGGTCCCAGACCGAGACGGCGGCCATGGTGGCGCCGAGCGCCTCGGTGGCACGGGCGGCGGCGGCCCGGACGGCCTCCAGCGGGGTGAGTGCGGCGGCCATGTCCTGGGCCAGCTCGACCACGGACTGCAGCCTCAGGTCGGGCAGCGGCTCGGGGTGCCGCGGCCCGCCGCGGTCGCAGTCGCAGCCGCGGTCCGTCATGATCGCCTCACTGCTCACCGGCTCGCCTCGCTCCCTGTGCTCGGTCCTGCCAGACCCCCGTCGGCCGGCCGCACCCGACCGGCCGCTTGCACCAAGACTATGGCGGTTTCGTTCGGTTATGCCCTGTTTGCCCGGACGGACCGCGGCGCCGTCGGAACGCCCGCCGCCCGGGCCCCACCCGTACGGCGCCCGGAGGACCGAACCCACCACGGGGAGGCGCACCCGCGAACGACCGCACCGCGGACGGCTTCCTCCACCCGCACGCCTTCCCCGCCGGCGGGCCGCTATTCGGCCTTCAGCCGCCGGGTGAGCAGCCACGGCTCGACCAGCCCGAGCCCCCGCACCGGCCGCCGCCACATCGGCTGCAGGTGGAAGCGGGCCCCGGTGTCCGGGGCCGGCATCGGCAGTCCGGAGGCGGGCATCCCGGCCGCGGCCGACAGCGCCTCGGCCAGGCCGGGCCCCTCCGAGTCGGCCGGGGCGACGCTGCCGTTCTGCTCCAGCGCGGCGGCGAACTCGCCGTCGATCAGCACGGCGTCCTTGGGCGCGATCGAGGTGAGCCGGCTGGCCAGGTTGACGGTGGTGCCGAAGACGTCGCCCATCCGCGAGGTGACCGTGCCGAAGGCCATGCCGACCCGCAGCGGCGGGATGGTCTCGTCCCCGGCCAGCGCCTCGATCAGGCTCAGCGCGATCTCGGCGGCGGTCGCCGGGTCCTCGGAGACGTAGAGGATCTCGTCGCCGAGGGTCTTGATCACCCGGCCGCCCTGGCCGGCGATCAGGTCCGAACAGGTGTTCTCGAAGGTCTCGACCAGCTCGCCGAGCTCCTCCTCCTCCAGCCGCCGGGACAACCGGGTGAAGCCGACCAGGTCGGCGAAGCCGACGGCGAGCCGCCCGCTGGTGATCTCGTTGTCCTCGGCGGCCTGCACCACCCGGCCGGTGACCGCCGCCAGCTGGCGCCGCCAGACGTACACCAGGAACTGCTCCAGCTCCGGCAGCAGCAGCTCGACCAGCGGGTACGCGACGTCGGCGCGGGTCAGCCCGGGCTCGACGGACTGGGTGAGGTTCTCCAGGAAGGTGTCCATCTGCCAGCCGGCCAGCCGGGCCGTGGTCTGGCCGGTGGACCGGGCCACCTGGATCGCCATCGACTCGCTGAGCAGCCCGGACTCCACCAGGCCGGCCAGGCGCCGCAGCGCGATCACGTCGCCGTCGGTGAGCGCCCTGGACTGGCCGATGTCGGGGAAGCCCATGGCGCGCCAGAACCGGGTGGCCAGCTCCATCGGGACGTCGGCGGCACGCGCCGCCTGGTACGGGGTGTAGCGGCGCGGCGCGTCCAGGATCAGGCGTTCCAGTTCGAGCGCGACCGTGGGGTCGTTGCTGCCCGCCGTCGCGCCGCTGCTGCCGTCCTCTGCCACCGGTCCGTCCCCGTGCGCTCGCCGCACTCGCCTCGTGTCCTACGTGTCCGGGCGCGCCGTCCGCCACCCGGGCGGACAGTGGCGCGCCTCACACCGCTGCCAGGTGGAATGTTCGCACGGAATCGTCGGATCCGGGGCATCAGCCCGGGTCAAGGGGAGGTGAAGACTGCCGTTCAGCGGGGCTCGGGGCGCACGTGGACCACGTCGCCCGCGCCGACCGCCCGGCGTACGCCGTCGGGAGTACGGACCACCAGTCGCCCGTCGCCGTCCACCGCCACCGCCTCGCCGACCAGCTCGCGGTCGCCCGGCAGGTGCACCTTCACCTGGCGGCCCAGCGTGCTGCAGCGGTCCACGTAGGCGCGCAGCAGGTCACTGGCGTGCGGGTCGCCCGCGGCGGCCGTCCAGTCCCGGTAGAGCTCGGCGAACTCGCGCAGCAGGGCGCGCAGCAGGGTGCCCCGGTCGGTGGTCGAGGCGCCGGCCAGCGCGAGCGAGGCGGCGGTGGGGACGGGCAGCTCCGGCTCGCGCAGCGAGACGTTGAGGCCCATGCCGACCACCACCGCGCCGCCGGCCAGCTCGGTGAGGATGCCGCCGAGCTTGCGCTCCGCGCCGTCGATCTCCACCTGGAGGTCGTTGGGCCACTTCAGCCCGACCTCGACCCCGGCGACCCGGCCCAGCGTGCTCGCCGCGGCCACCCCGACCAGGATCGGCAGCCAGCCGTACCGCTCGACCGGCACCTCCTCGGGGCGCAGCAGCACGGACAGGAACAGCCCGGAGCGGGGCGGGGCCGTCCACCGCCGGTCCAGCCGGCCGCGGGCGGCGCTCTGCGCCTCGGCCACCAGCACCGCGCCCTGTCCGGTGCCCGCCGCGGCCCGGGCGGCGAGGTCACTGTTGGTGGAGCCGGTCTCGGAGACGACGTCCAGGGAGGTCCACAGGCCGCCCGGGACGAGCAGGTCGTGGCGCAGCGCCTCCTCGTCCAGCGGCGGACGGTCCAGGTCGGTCCAGGGCGACGGTCCGGCGTGGCCGAAGCCGCGCAGCCCGCTACGGCGGGGGGTCTCGCGATCGGTCATGGGGAAACCCTAGATCGGGTACGGGACGCAGGCCGCCCCATCGTCCCGGCCGGTCATGGGGAAACTCCTGATCGGGCACGGGACGCAGGCCGCCCCATCGTCCCGCAGAACGGGCGGGGACACACTGTGTTGATGGCCATAACGCCAGGACATGACGTATCGCCCTCCGCGCTGGCTACGCTACCCAGCGGTAGTTCGTAGCGCCGCCCTGCCCTCATGCGCGGGCCCACCACCCGGCCCCGCGCGCACTCGAACAGGTCGCGGCCATGGATCAGGGAGAGCCACCGGATGACCGAGGCGCCGTACGACCCCCACACCACCGCCGGCAAGCTCGCAGACCTGCGGCGCAGGCTGGACGAGGCGGTGCACTCCGGCTCCGCGAAGGCCGTGGAGAAGCAGCACGCCAAGGGCAAGCTGACCGCCCGTGAGCGGGTCGTGGAACTGCTGGACGAGGACTCCTTCGTGGAGTTCGACGAGTTCGCCCGGCACCGCTCGACCAACTTCGGCCAGGAGAAGAACCGGCCGTACGGCGACGGCGTGGTGACCGGCTACGGCACCGTGGACGGCCGCCAGGTCGCCGTGTTCGCCCAGGACTTCACCGTCTTCGGCGGCTCGCTCGGCGAGGTCTTCGGCGAGAAGATCGTCAAGGTGATGGACTTCGCGCTGAAGACCGGCTGCCCGGTCATCGGCATCAACGACTCCGGCGGCGCCCGGATCCAGGAGGGCGTGGTCTCGCTCGGCCTGTACGGCGAGATCTTCCGCCGCAACGTGCACGCCTCCGGCGTCATCCCGCAGATCTCGCTGATCATGGGCCCCTGCGCGGGCGGCGCGGTGTACTCCCCCGCGATCACCGACTTCGTGGTGATGGCCGACCGGACCTCGCACATGTTCATCACCGGCCCCGACGTGATCAAGACCGTCACCGGCGAGGACGTCGCGATGGAGGAGCTGGGCGGCGCGCGCACCCACAACACCAAGTCGGGCAACGCCCACTACCTGGCCGCGGACGAGAAGGAGGCGATCGAGTACGTCAAGAGCCTGCTCTCGTACCTGCCCTCCAACAACCTCAGCGACCCGCCGTCCTACCCCGAGCAGGCCGACCTCACGGTCACCGAGGAGGACCTCGAACTCGACACCATCGTGCCGGACTCGGCGAACCAGCCGTACGACATGCGCAAGGTGATCGAGCACATCGTCGACGACGGCGAGTTCCTGGAGACCCAGCCGCTGTACGCGGGCAACATCATCACCGGCTTCGGCCGGGTCGAGGGCCAGTCCGTCGGCATCGTCGGCAGCCAGCCGATGGACCTGGCCGGTTGCCTGGACATCAACGCCAGCGAGAAGGCCGCCCGCTTCATCCGCACCTGCGACTCCTTCAACGTCCCCGTGCTGACCTTCGTGGACGTGCCCGGCTTCCTGCCCGGCACCGAGCAGGAGTGGGACGGCATCATCCGGCGCGGCGCCAAGCTGATCTACGCCTACGCCGAGGCCACCGTCCCGCTGATCACCGTGATCACCCGCAAGGCCTTCGGCGGCGCGTACGACGTCATGGGCTCCAAGCACCTGGGCGCCGACCTCAACCTGGCCTGGCCGACCGCGCAGATCGCCGTGATGGGCGCGCAGGGCGCGGTCAACATCCTGCACCGCCGGGAGATCGCCGAGGCCGAGGCGGCCGGCACCGTCGAGGAGAAGCGGGCCGAGCTGATCGCCTCGTACGAGGACACTCTGCTGAACCCCTACCTGGCGGCCGAACGCGGCTACGTGGACGCGGTGATCGCGCCGAGCGAGACCCGCCGGCACATCGTCCGCGGCCTGCGGGCGCTGCGCGGCAAGCGCGAGGTGCTGCCGCCGAAGAAGCACGGCAACATCCCCCTGTAGGCCCCGTCCCTGTCGGGAGAGAACCAGCCATGTCCCCGATCCACGTACTGCACGGGCAGCCGACCCCCGAGGAGCTGGCCACCGTCCTGGCGGTGGTCCAGGCCCGGGCCGCCGCCGCGCAGGCCGCCGCCGAGGCGGCGCGCCTGGCCGGTGTCGGCCCGGCCTCCCCCTGGAGCGACCGCGCCCGCCTGCTGCGCCCCGCCGTCCGCCCGGGCGTGAACGCCTGGCGGACCTCGGGCTGGGCGCACTGACGTCCGCCGCGCGGGGCGGGAAGCCGGTCGGCTTCCCGCCCCGCGCGCTGTCCGGCGCCCGCTTTGCCCGGAACCTGAGTACGGATACTCAGGCGCCCGCACCCCTGTGCGACGCACCCTGGACGGGTGCTCTGGTCAGATCCCCGTGACGAGCCCTCGCCCGAGGCCCGTCGGATGCAGGAGCGGATGCAACGGGCCGGCAAGGTGCTCGCCGCGCTGGTGCTCGTCGGCGCCGTGCTGATGATGCTCTCCCGCCCGTTCAGCTGAGCCGTTCACCCGAACGGCGGATAGTTGGACCCCCTACCCTGGTGGGCATGACCGACCAGCGCGCCCTCGTCCTCGCCTCCGCCTCCCCCGCCCGCCTCGGGCTGCTGCGCCAGGCGGGCCTCGACCCGCGCGTGGTGGTCAGCGGCGTCGACGAGGACGCGATCACCGCCGCCACCCCCGCCGAGCTCGCGCTCGTCCTGGCCGAGGCCAAGGCGAAGGCCGTCGCCGCCGAGCTCGCCGACGGCGAGCTGGTGATCGGCTGCGACTCCGTCCTGGAGCTGGACGGCCTGGCCCTCGGCAAGCCCGCCGACGCCGCCGAGGCGCTGGCCCGCTGGCAGTCGATGCGCGGACGCGCCGGGGTGCTGCGCACCGGCCACTGCGTGATCGACACCGCGACCGGCCGGCAGTCCTCGGCCACCGCCTCCACCACCGTCCGTTTCGGCACCCCGAACGACGCCGAGATCGCCGCGTACGTGGCCTCCGGCGAACCGCTGCACGTGGCCGGGGCGTTCACCCTGGACGGTCGCTCGGCGCCGTTCGTCGACGGCATCGACGGCGACCCGGGCAACGTCATCGGCCTCTCCCTGCCGCTGCTGCGCCGGCTGCTCGCCGACCTCGACGTCCGCATCACGGACCTCTGGACCCGTACCGGAAGCTGACCGGACGGTCCGGATCCGACAAAAACCGCGCGGCAGACCTGGGTCAACCGACCGACGACAGCCGCATCCCTCCCTCCATAAGCTGGCCGAGGTCTCGGACGGGGAAGGAGGACGGCGGTGACCGACAGCGTGCTCAACGTGGTGCTCGGCCTGGTGGCCAGCGCGATCAGCGCCGGCCTCGGCTGGCTGGCCCAGGTGCTGCGGCGGCGCCGCAGGACCGAGCGGGTTCGGGAGTTCTTCGGACTGCCGGGCGGCAGCGAGTGCCTGATCGTGGTGCCGCGCAGCATCGGGACGGGCTCGCACGAGCACACCGTCACCCGGCGCGACGCCTACGCGCTGATGTGGCTGGCCGGGCTGGTCGAGGAGTGCGGGGCGCGGCCAGAACTGGTCGCCCACGACGCCGCGCACCGCGGTCTGGGCGCCAAGACCGAGCTGTGTCTGGGCGGTCCGGTCAGCAACGAGCGGATGGCCGCGCACGTGGCCTGGGGTCTGCCCGGTGTGCTGATCACCTCCGGTCCCGAGCGGGGCAGCAACGTGATCGTGGTCGGCGAACGGGACTTCACCGCCGACCGCGACCAGACCCACACCCTGCTCGCCCGGCTCGCCACCCCGGACGGCGGCCGCCCGGTGTTCCTGGTCTCCGGCCAGACCGGCACCGCCAACCAGGCGGGGGTGCGCTACCTGGTCGCCCACCACCGCGAACTCGCCCGGAAGTACGGGCAGGACGGCACTTTCGCGCTCGTCCTACGGGTGGTCAACCCGGAGGCGTACGGGCCGGACATGGTCGAGGTGGCGGCGGACGTGACGGCCGAGGCGCTGCGGCGGCCGGCCGCCCGTTCCGGCGCCGCTTGAGCGGCCCGCGCGAGACTGTGTCCCATGCCACTTCCCGCCACGCCGCCGCCCGGTCACCCGCCGTGGCCCCCACCGCTCCGGCCGGACCGGCGCCGACCTGCGGCGTCGTCCGCGGGGCCGCCCGCCGGGCCTCGGTAGCCATCACCGAGCGTGTGGGATAGTTCACAACCTGGGGCTACTCGCCGGTACTGCCCAGGAATCCATAAACTCAACGAGGTTCAAGAAGGGAGCCACAGTGCGCAAGGTGCTCATCGCCAACCGCGGGGAAATCGCCGTCCGCGTCGCCAGGGCCTGCTCGGACGCCGGTATCGCCAGCGTCGCCGTCTACGCCGAGCCGGACCGGGATGCGCTGCACGTCCGCGCGGCCGACGAGGCTTACGCGCTGGGCGGTGACACCCCCGCTACCAGCTACCTGGACATCGCCAAGGTCCTGAAGGCGGCCGCCGACTCCGGCGCCGACGCCGTCCACCCCGGCTACGGGTTCCTGTCGGAGAACGCCGACTTCGCCCAGGCCGTCATCGACGCGGGTCTGATCTGGATCGGCCCGCCGCCGCAGGCCATCCGCGACCTCGGCGACAAGGTGACCGCCCGGCACGTCGCCCAGCGCGCCGGCGCCCCGCTGGTCGCCGGCACGCCGGACCCGGTCTCGGGCGCCGACGAGGTCGTCGTCTTCGCGCAGGAGCACGGCCTGCCGGTCGCCATCAAGGCGGCCTTCGGCGGCGGCGGCCGCGGCCTCAAGGTCGCCCGCACGCTCGAGGAGATCCCCGAGCTGTACGAGTCCGCGGTGCGCGAGGCCGTCGCCGCGTTCGGCCGCGGCGAGTGCTTCGTCGAGCGCTACCTCGACAACCCGCGGCACGTGGAGACCCAGTGCCTGGCCGACAAGCACGGCAACGTGGTCGTCGTCTCCACCCGTGACTGCTCGCTGCAGCGCCGCCACCAGAAGCTGGTCGAGGAGGCGCCCGCGCCGTTCCTGACCGCCGAGCAGAACGCCGAGCTGTACCGCGCGTCCAAGGCCATCCTCAAGGAGGCCGGCTACCAGGGCGCCGGCACCTGCGAGTTCCTGGTCGCCGTCGACGGCACGATCTCCTTCCTGGAGGTCAACACCCGTCTGCAGGTGGAGCACCCGGTCACCGAGGAGGTCACCGGCCTCGACCTGGTCCGCGAGATGTTCCGCATCGCCGACGGCGAGGAGCTGGGCTACGACGACCCCGAGGTGCGCGGCCACTCCTTCGAGTTCCGCATCAACGGCGAGGACCCGGGCCGCAACTTCCTGCCCGCCCCCGGCACCGTGACGCTGTTCGCCCCGCCGTCCGGCCCGGGCGTGCGCCTGGACTCCGGTGTGGAGTCGGGTTCGGTCATCGGCCCGGCCTGGGACTCCCTGCTGGCCAAGCTGATCGTCTCCGGCCGCGACCGCAAGCAGGCCCTGGAGCGGGCCCGCCGCGCGCTGAGCGAGTTCAAGGTGGAGGGCATGGCCACCGCCATCCCGTTCCACCAGGCCGTCGTCACCGACCCGGCGTTCGCGCCCGAGGTCCACGGCAGCGACGAGCCGTTCTCGGTCTTCACCCGGTGGATCGAGACCGAGTTCGACAACACCATCCCGCCCTTCGCCGGCACGGCCGGTGACGGTGAGGAGGCCGAGACCCGGGAGACCGTGGTCGTCGAGGTCGGCGGCAAGCGCATCGAGGTCTCCCTGCCGTCCTCGCTCGGCGTCGCGGCCGCCCCGGCCGCCGGTGCGGCGGGTGCCACCAAGGCCAAGCGCCGGGTCGGTGCCAAGAAGGCCGGCTCGGCCGTCAGCGGTGACACCCTGGCCTCGCCGATGCAGGGCACCATCGTCAAGGTCGCCGTGGAGGAGGGCCAGGTCGTCGCCGAGGGCGAGCTGATCGTGGTCCTGGAGGCGATGAAGATGGAGCAGCCGCTGAACGCCCACAAGGCCGGCACCGTCTCCGGCCTCAAGGCCGAGGTCGGCGCGAGCGTCAGCAGCGGCGCCGCGCTCTGCGAGATCAAGGACTGACGCCAGCCCTGGCCCTCGGACCGGTCCGTACGCCCTTCGGGGGTGTGCGGACCGGTTCGCGTTTCCGAGGCCGTCCTGCGAGGACCGTACGGGCTCAGCGCCCGCGCGGCAGGCCCATCTCGGCCAGCCGGGCCGGCATGCCGCCCGGGCCGGCCGGACCGCCGTGCGCGCCGGGGCGGCGCTGGCCGGGCAGCGGGGCGCCGCCGGGGGGCGGGCCGCCGCGGCGGGCCATCGGGCCCGGCTGGGTCTGGTGCACCGGGCCGCTGCCGGTGCCGTGCACCGGGGCGTCGCCGCTCGGGCCCGCGCCCAGCGGGGCCAGGTCGACCTGCACCCCGCAGTCGGCGAGCGCGTCCAGTTCGCGGACGGTGCCGTCGTCCGCGGTGGCCTGCTCGTCGGTGACCAGCCGGGTGATGGTCTCGGTGGCGACGGTCTGGAACATGCCGGCCGCGCCGAGCTTGGTGTGGTCGGCGAGGACGATCACCTCGGCGGCCGCCAGCACCATTGCCCGGTCCACGCTCGCGGACAGCATGTTCGCCGTCGACAGCCCTCGTTCGGCCGTCAGCCCGCTGCCGGAGATGAAGGCCTTGGTGACCCTCAGCCCCTGCAGCGACTGCTCCGCGCCGCTGCCCACCAACGCGTAGTTGGAGCCGCGCAGGGTGCCTCCGGTCATCACCACCTCGACCCGGTTGGCGTGCGCCAGCGCCTGGGCGACGAGCAGCGAGTTGGTGACCACCGTCAGCCCGGGCACGCGGGCCAGTCGGCGGGCCAGCTCCTGGGTGGTGGTGCCGGCGCCCACCACCACGGCGTCGCCCTCCTCCACCAGGCCGGCGGCGAAGTCCGCGATGGCGCTCTTCTCCGCCGCGGACAGATGGGTCTTCTGCGGGTATCCGGGTTCGCGGCTGAAGCCGCCGGGGAGCACCGCGCCGCCGTGCCGGCGGTCGAGGAGCCCTTCTGCCTCCAGCGCCCGCACGTCACGGCGCACGGTCACTTCGGAGGTCTGGACGACGCGGGCCAACTCCCGGAGCGAGACGGCTCCGTTGGCGCGCACCATTTCGAGGATCAACTGGCGACGTTCTGCAGCAAACACAGAACCGACGGTAACCTGCGTGACCGTCTGCTTTCAGGCGTTTGCAGCTGGTAGCGGGAATTGCTCACGCACGAGCGGCGCGTGACCGTACAATACGCGCCGTCGGCGCCCCCGGAACTGCGCCCGCCGTCCGGGTGACGGCCGTGCCCACGCGAAGGGCGGCCGCCGATCGGCAGCCGCCCTCAACTGTGCGCCGAACGCTCAGGATTCGCCGTCGGCCCGCTTGCGGACGTGCAGTTGCCGGGCGGCCTCGGCGGTCGAGCCGGAGACGGACGGGTAGACGGTGAAGGCGCTGGCCACCTGTTCGACCGTCAGATTGGCGTCCACCGCGAGCGCGATCGGGTGGATCAGCTCGCTGGCCCGCGGGGCGACGACGACGCCGCCGACCACGATGCCGGTGCCCGGGCGGCAGAACAGCTTCACGAAGCCGTCGCGGATGCCCTGCATCTTCGCCCGCGGGTTGCCGCGCAGCGGGAGCTTGACCACGACGGCGTCCATCTTGCCGCACTCCACGTCGGCCGCCGTGTAGCCGACGGTGGCGATCTCCGGGTCGGTGAAGACGTTGGAGGCCACGGTCTTGAGGTTCAGCGGCTGCACCGCGTCGCCGAGCGCGTGGTACATCGCGATCCGGCCCTGCATGGCCGCCACCGAGGCGAGCATGAAGACGCCGGTGCAGTCGCCCGCCGCGTACACGCCGGGGGCGGTGGTGCGGGAGACCCGGTCGACCTGGATCTGGCCCCAGTCGTTGAGCTTGACCCCGGCCTCCTCCAGACCCATGTCGGAGGTGTTGGGGATCGAGCCGACCGCCATCAGGCAGTGGGTGCCCTCGATCACCTTGCCGTCGGCCAGCATGACCTCGACCCGGTCGCCGATCCGCTTGACGCTCTCGGCGCGCGAGCGGCCCATCACGTTCATGCCGCGGCGGCGGAAGACGTCCTCCAGCACCTCGGCGGCGTCCGGGTCCTCGCCCGGCAGCACCCGGTCGCGGCTGGACACCAGGGTCACCTTGGAGCCGAGCGCCTGGTAGGCGCCGGCGAACTCGGCGCCGGTCACACCGGAGCCGACCACGATCAGCTCGCGGGGCAGCTCCTCCAGGTCGTACACCTGGGTCCAGGTGAGGATCCGCTCGCCGTCCGGCTGGGCGTCCGGCAGCTCGCGCGGGTGGGCGCCGGTGGCGATCAGCACCGCGTCGGCGCGCAGCGACTGCACGGTGCCGTCGGGGGCGTCCACCAGCACCTCGCGGGAGCCGTCCACGGCCTGCCCGCCGCCGCCGAGCCGGCCGCGGCCGCGCAGCACGGTGACGCCGGCCCGGGTGACGGACTGGGTGATGTCGTGGGACTGGGCGATGGCCAGCCGCTTCACCCGTCGGTTGACCTTGCCCAGGTCCACGCCGATCACCCGGGCGGCCTGCTCGACGGGCGGGGTGTCGTCCGCGACCAGGATGCCCAGTTCCTCGTACGAGCTGTCGAAGGTGGTCATCACCTCCGCGGTCGCGATCAGGGTCTTCGACGGAACGCAGTCCGTGAGCACCGCCGATCCGCCCAGACCGTCGGTGTCGACGACGGTCACCTCCGCGCCGAGCTGTGCGGCGACCAGGGCCGCCTCGTAGCCGCCGGGTCCGCCACCGATGATCACGATCCGAGTCACGTTCCCCATTGTCCCGCACGCCGGGACCGCCGCCACGCCGGGGTCCGGGCTTCCGTACCTTCGTCCAGTAGCCGCGGCCCGCCCGCCGCCCGGGCTACGCTGGCCCCCATGCCCCTTTACGCCGCGTATGCCACCAACCTCGATGCCCGGCAGATGACCCGCCGAGCCCCGCACTCCCCGCTGCGCGGCACGGGGTGGCTAGCCGGCTGGCGGCTCACCTTCGGTGGCGAGCAGCTCGGTTGGGAGGGCTCGCTGGCCACCGTCGTCGAGGACGAGAAGGACCAGGTCTTCGTCTCGCTGTACGACGTCGCGCCGATGGACGAGGAGGGCCTGGACCGCTGGGAGGGCGTCCAGCTCGGCATCTACCGCAAGATCAAGCTGCGCGCGCAGACCCTGGACGGGGACATCCCGGTCTGGACGTACGTGCTCAACGACTACGAGGGCGGCCTGCCCGCGGCCCGCTACCTCGGCCTGATCGCCGATGCCGCGGAGAGCGCCGGCGCCCCGCACGACTACGTGATGGACCTGCGCCGCCGCCCCTGCTGAAGGGGTGCGGGTACGGAGGGTGCGTAACACCGTCCGTGGGGAAACCGAAGGACCGGTAGGCCCGGAACCACCGCCGAGCTGTGTTTTCGGGCCAACCGGGTAACGATCCGGCATGCCGCGGCCGAATTTCTACGCGCGTAGCCGATTCCCGTCTATCCTCGGACCCGTGAACGCTTCTCCTCAGTCGGTCGTCTCCGCCGACCCCTACGCCGCCGCCCAGGCCGCCGCCGAGCGCCTGCGCGAGCTGACCGGTGCCGAGCGGCACGACGTCGCCCTGGTGATGGGCTCCGGCTGGGTGCCGGCCGCCGACGCCCTGGGCGAGACCGTGGCCGAGTTCCCGGTCACCGAGCTCCCGGGCTTCCCCGCCCCCGCCGTCGCCGGCCACGCCGGCACGATCCGCTCGGTGAAGATCGGCGACAAGCGCGCCCTGATCTTCCTCGGCCGCAACCACTACTACGAGGGCCACGGCGTGGCCACCGTCGTCCACGGCGTGCGCACCGCCGCCGCGGCCGGCTGCGGCATCATCGTGCTGACCAACGGCTGCGGCGGCCTGCGCCACGGCTGGACCCCGGGTCAGCCGGTCCTGATCAGCGACCACATCAACCTGACCGCCGACTCCCCGATCGTCGGCGCCAACTTCGTCGACCTCACCGACCTGTACTCCAAGCGCCTGCGCGCGCTGTGCCGCGAGGTCGACCCGTCGCTGGACGAGGCCGTCTACGTCCAGTTCCGCGGCCCGCACTACGAGACCCCGGCCGAGGTCAACATGGCCCGGGTGCTCGGCGGCGAGCTGGTCGGCATGTCCACCACCCTGGAGGCCATCGCCGCCCGCGAGGCCGGCGCCGAGGTGCTCGGCATCTCCCTGGTCACCAACCTGGCCGCCGGCATGACCGGCGAGCCGCTCAACCACGCCGAGGTGCTGGAGGCCGGCAAGGCCTCCGCCGAGCGCATGGGCGAGCTGCTGGCGAAGGTCCTTGAGCGGATCTGACGCCCGCGAGGCGCAGAATCATGGCTGACGGGGCCCACGGGCGGCGTGATCCGCTGATCACGCCCTCCCGTGGGCCCCGTCCGCATGTGCGCCCCCTTCCGTACGGAACCCTCCGGTCACAGCTGAAACCCCGATGGAGCTGGCATGACGCAGGCACTCAACCCCGACCTCCTCGCCCGGGCCCGGACCTGGCTGGCCGAGGACCCCGACCCGCAGACCCGCGAGGAGCTCACCGCCCTGCTGGCCCGGGCCGAGGGCCCGGAGGCCGAGACCGACAGCAAGCTCGCCTGGGCGGAGATCGCCGAGCGCTTCTCCGACCGCCTCCAGTTCGGCACCGCCGGCCTGCGCGGTGAACTCGGCGCCGGCCCGATGCGGATGAACCGCGCCGTGGTGATCCGGGCAGCCGCCGGCCTGGTCGCGTACGTCAGGCAGCAGGGCCTGGGCGACCTGGTCGTCATCGGCTACGACGCCCGCCACAAGTCGTACGACTTCGCCCGCGACACCGCCGCCGTGGTGGTCGGCGCCGGCCTGCGCGCCGCGCTGCTGCCGCGCCCGCTGCCGACCCCGGTGCTCGCCTTCGCCGTCCGCCACCTGGGCGCGGCCGCCGGCGTCACCGTGACCGCCAGCCACAACCCGCCGCAGGACAACGGCTACAAGGTCTACCTGGGCGACGGCTCGCAGATCGTCCCGCCGGCCGACGCCGGGATCGCCGCCGAGATCGACGCGATCGGCTCGCTGGACGAGGTCCCGCGCGCCGAGGAGGGCTGGGAGGTGCTCGGCGAGGACGTCGTCGAGGCGTACCTGGCCCGGGCCGTCTCCATCGTGGACCCGCACAGCCCGCGCGACCTGGACGTCGTCTACACCCCGATGCACGGCGTCGGCCGCGACACCCTGGTCGCCGCCTTCCGCCGGGCCGGCTTCCCCGCGCCCACCGTGGTCGCCGAACAGGCCGAGCCCGACCCGGACTTCCCGACCGTGGCCTTCCCCAACCCGGAGGAGCCGGGGGCGATGGACCTCGCCTTCCGCACCGCCGCCGCCGTCGGCCCCGACATCGTGATCGCCAACGATCCGGACGCCGACCGCTGCGCGGTGGCCGTCCCCACCAACGGCAACGCGGCCGGCGGCGGCCAGGGCGCGGCCGGCTGGCGGATGCTGCGCGGCGACGAGGTCGGCGCGCTGCTCGGCTCGGCCCTGGTCGCGAAGAAGGCCGAGGGCACCTTCGCCACCACCATCGTCTCCGCCACCCTGCTCGGCCGGATCGCCGAGGCCGCGGGCCTGGACTACGCCGAGACGCTGACCGGCTTCAAGTGGCTCTCCCGCGCCGAGGGCCTGCGCTACGGCTACGAGGAGGCGCTCGGCTACTGCGTCGACCCGCAGGGCGTCCGGGACAAGGACGGCATCACCGCCGCCCTGCTGGTCGCCGAACTCGCCGCCACCCTCAAGAAGTCCGGCCGCACCCTGTCCGACCTGCTGGACGACCTGGCGCTGGAGCACGGCCTGCACGCCACCGACCAGCTCTCCGTGCGGGTCCAGGACCTCTCGCTGATCGCCGACGCCATGCGCCGCCTGCGCGAGCGGCCGCCGACCGTCCTGGCCGGTCTGCAGGTCACCCGCGCCGACGACCTGTCGGCCGGCTCCGCCGAGCTGCCGCCCACCGACGGCCTGCGCTACTACCTGGCCGGCGAGGGCGTCCGCTCCGCCCGCATCGTGGTCCGCCCCTCCGGCACCGAGCCCAAGCTCAAGTGCTACCTGGAGGTGGTCCTCCCGGTCGCCTCGGCCGCCGACCTCGCCGCCACCCGCGAGCGCGCCGCCGAGCTCCTCGCCACCGTCAAGCGGGACCTCGCCGAGGCCGCCGGCATCACCGCCTAGGGGGCGTGTACCCGAAGGGCCCGCCGGTCACGACCGGCGGGCCCTTGGCGTACGTGCCGCGGTGTCAGACCGCGATGACGGTGACCAGCGCGACCAGGCCGAGCAGGGTGGGGGCGATGACCCACCAGCACCAGCGGACCTCGACCGGGCCGGCCGCCGTGGGGCGGGCGGCGTTGCGCTCGGCCGCCTCCTGGAGCACGGCGGCGACCTGGTCGGACCAGGCGCGGGTGGGGTCGGGCGAACCCTGGACGACCGGGTTGGTCCGCTTGGCCATGCCCAGCCCCAGACCGGTCCTGGCGGCGTGCTCGGCGGCACCCGAGCGCTGCGCCCGGGTGGCCCGCTTGCGCTGGCGCAGCGACACCGGCACCGCCCAGACCTGGTACTTCTTCCCGCCGGCGAGCAGTTCGACCGAGTACCCCGCGCGCAGCGCGTCCACCGAGGCCCACGGCGCCACGACGGTCCGCCACGGGTTGCGCACGACCAGCCTGTCGCGGCCGGCCGTCACGACCGGGCGCAGCGTGTACGCGATCACCGGGAAGGCGAACACCGGCACCGCCGCGAGCGCGACGTACGGGGTCTTCCCCGTCCCGCTCACCACCGCGTCGCCGATCAGCCAGGCCGCGACGAGCAGCAGCAGCACTCCGGAGATCACACCGGGGACAGAGCGGTACACGCGGTCCGTGTACGCGGGCTCCCCGTCGGGGGCGGCCGGGCCCTGGTGGGGCTTGCCGTCGGAATCGGTCATGGCGTCGATTCTGCCCCATGCCCCTCGCGCCGAGGTCTCGGTCCGGCCACGAATGGCAGGCGCTCTGGCGGCCCACTACGCGCGTAGATATGCTGGTCTGGTGACTATGTCCACTGTTGCAGCCAATGCCCTCGGCGTTGCGGGCAGCGGCCTTCAGGACGTTGCGGCGTCCGAGGCCTCGCTCCGCCGGTTCCTGCACGGCCTGCCCGGCGTCGACCAGGTCGGCCTGGAGGCGCGTGCCGCCGCTCTCGGTACCCGCTCGATCAAGACCACGGCGAAGGCGTACGCCATCGACCTGGCGATCTCGATGATCGACCTGACCACGCTGGAGGGCGCGGACACGGTCGGCAAGGTGCGCGCGCTGTGCGCCAAGGGCAGGACCCCCGACCCGACCGATCCGACCACCCCCCGCGTCGCCGCCATCTGCGTCTACCCGGACATGGTCGCCACCGCGAAGGCCGCCCTGAAGGGCACCGACATCCAGGTCGCCTCGGTGGCCACCGCCTTCCCGGCGGGCCGCGCCGCCCTCCCGGTCAAGCTGGCCGACACCGCCGACGCGGTGGCCGCGGGCGCCGACGAGATCGACATGGTGATCGACCGAGGCGCCTTCCTCTCCGGCCGCTACCTCGACGTCTACAACGAGATCGTGGCCGTCAAGGAGGCGTGCAAGCGCCCGGACGGCACCTCCGCCCACCTCAAGGTGATCTTCGAGACCGGCGAGCTGCAGACCTACGACAACGTCCGCCGGGTCTCCTGGCTGGCGATGCTGGCCGGCGCCGACTTCATCAAGACCTCCACCGGCAAGGTCGCCGTCAACGCGACCCCCCCGGTCACCCTGCTGATGCTGGAGGCGGTCCGCGACTTCCGCGCCGCCACCGGCGTCCAGGTCGGCGTCAAGCCCGCCGGCGGCATCCGCACCACCAAGGACGCCATGAAGTACCTGGTGATGGTCAACGAGACCCTCGGGGACGACTGGCTGACCCCGCACTGGTTCCGCTTCGGCGCCTCCAGCCTGCTCAACGACCTGCTGATGCAGCGCCAGAAGCTGGCCACCGGCCGCTACTCCGGCCCCGACTACGTGACGGTGGACTGATCACCATGGCCAAGAAGAAGAACACCGAGGAGCCCGTGGCCAAGCCCGCCGGCGGCCTCTTCGCCTACGCCCCGGCCCCGGAGTCCCCGGCCGCCGCCGGCGACATCGCCACCTCCTACGGCCACTTCATCGGCGGCGAGTTCGTCGACTCCTCCGGCAACGAGGCCCTGAAGACGGTCAACCCGGCCACCGAGCAGGTGCTCGCCGAGTTCGCCCAGGGCACCGAGGAGGACGTGGACCGCGCGGTCGCCGCCGCCCGCAAGGCCTTCGCCGACTGGTCGGCGCTGCCCGGCAGCGAGCGCGCCAAGTACCTGTTCCGGATCGCCCGGATCATCCAGGAGCGCAGCCGCGAGCTGGCCGTGCTGGAGTCGATCGACAACGGCAAGCCGATCCGCGAGACCCGCGACGTCGACCTGCCGCTGGTCGCCGCGCACTTCTTCTACTACGCGGGCTGGGCCGACAAGCTGGACTACGCCGGCTTCGGCGCCAACCCGAAGCCGCTGGGCGTGGCCGGCCAGGTCATCCCGTGGAACTTCCCGCTGCTGATGCTGGCGTGGAAGATCGCGCCCGCGCTGGCGACCGGCAACACGGTCGTGCTGAAGCCGGCCGAGACCACCCCGCTGACCGCGCTGCGCTTCGCCGAGATCTGCCGCCAGGCCGGTCTGCCGAAGGGCGTCGTCAACATCGTCACCGGTGACGGCCGCACCGGCGCCGCGCTGACCTCCCACCCGGACGTCAACAAGGTCGCGTTCACCGGCTCCACCCCGGTCGGCCGCGCCATCGCCAAGCAGCTGGCCGGCACCCGCAAGAAGCTCTCGCTGGAGCTGGGCGGCAAGGCCGCGAACATCGTCTTCGACGACGCGCCGATCGACCAGGCGGTCGAGGGCATCGTCAACGGCATCTTCTTCAACCAGGGCCACGTCTGCTGCGCGGGCTCGCGCCTGCTGGTCCAGGAGTCGGTCCAGGACGAGCTGCTGGACGCCCTCAAGCGCCGGATGGCCACCCTGCGGGTCGGCGACCCGCTGGACAAGAACACCGACATCGGCGCCATCAACTCGGCCGAGCAGCTGGCCCGGATCACCGCGCTGACCGAGGCCGGCGAGGCCGAGGGCGCCGAGCGCTGGTCGCCGGCCTGCGAACTCCCGGGCACCGGCTTCTGGTTCAAGCCGACCCTGTTCACCGGCGTGAGCCAGGCCCACCGGATCGCCCAGGAGGAGATCTTCGGCCCGGTCCTGTCGGTGCTGACCTTCCGCACCCCCGCCGAGGCGGTCGAGAAGGCCAACAACACCCCGTACGGCCTCTCCGCCGGCATCTGGACGGAGAAGGGCTCGCGCATCCTGTGGATGGCGAACCGGCTCCGGGCCGGCGTGGTCTGGGCCAACACCTTCAACAAGTTCGACCCGACCTCGCCGTTCGGCGGCTACAAGGAGTCGGGCTACGGCCGCGAGGGTGGCCGCCACGGTCTGGAGGCCTACCTCGATGTCTGATGTCGCAACGCGTCTTGACGTCCTCAAGACCTACAAGCTGTACGTCGGCGGGAAGTTCCCGCGCTCCGAGAGCGGGCGGGTGTACGAGGTGACCGACGCAAAGGGCGAGTGGCTCGCCAACGTCCCGCTGGGCACCCGCAAGGACGCCCGCGACGCCGTCGTGGCCGCCCGCAAGGCGGTCAAGGGCTGGTCCGGCACCACCGCGTACAACCGCGGCCAGGTGCTGTACCGGGTGGCCGAGATGCTCCAGGGCCGGCGCGAGCAGTTCGCCGCCGAGGTGTCCGTCTCCGAGGGCATCGGCCCGAAGAAGGCCGCCGCGCTGGTGGACGCCGCGATCGACCGCTGGGTCTGGTACGCGGGCTGGACCGACAAGGTCGCCCAGATCGCGGGCGGCGCCAACCCGGTCGCCGGGCCGTACTTCAACCTCTCCACCCCGGAGCCGACCGGCGTGGTCGGGATCGTCGCCCCGCAGGCCGGGTACGGGCACTCGCTGCTCGGCCTGGTCTCGGTGATCGCCCCGGCGATCGCCACCGGGAACACGGTCGTGGTCGCGGCCGCCGCGGACGCCCCGCTGCCCGCGCTGTCGCTGGGCGAGGTGCTGGCCACCTCGGACGTCCCGGGCGGCGTGGTCAACATCATCTCGGGCCGGACCGCGGACATCGCCCCCACCCTGGCCTCGCACCAGGACGTCAACGCGGTGGACCTCACCGGAGCCATCGCCGTCGACGGTCCCGGCGCGGCGCAGGCGCTGGAAGCCGCCGCCGCGGATACCCTGAAGCGGGTGGTCCGTCCGGTACTGGACCCGTTCGCCCAGGACTGGACCAATGCACCCGGTACCGACCGGCTACTCTCGTTCCTGGAGACGAAGACGGTCTGGCACCCGATGGGGATCTGACCTCCCCGCTCCGAGTAACAACTCCACAGACTGGCCGTCCCCAGTGCCCTCACCCCCCCAGGGCCCGGACGGTCACAGGACGGACCCGCGCCTCTCCCCCCCTGGCGCGGGTCCGTCGGCGTTCCGGCGGTTCCCGCCGCGGGAGTTGCGGACCGACCGGTTTCGGCAACCGGCCGGGATGCGTCAGACTGGTGTCCCGTGAGTGACTCCCCCATGAACCCCGCACCGACCGGGCATGCCCGGGTGATCCTGCTCTCCGGGCCCTCCGGGTCGGGGAAGTCCTCGCTCGCCGAGCGCAGCGGCCTGCCGGTGCTCCAGCTCGACGACTTCTACAAGGACGGGGACGACCCGACCCTGCCGCGGCTGCCGGACGGCGCCGTCGACTGGGACTCCCCGCTGGCCTGGCACCGCGACCAGGCGCTCGCCGCGATCCGCGCCCTGCACGAGCGGGGCCGCGCGGACGTCCCGGTGTACTCGATCCCGGACAACGGCCGCACCGGCACCCGCGGCCTGGAGCTGGGCGGGGCGGCCGCGTTCATCGCGGAGGGCATATTCGCCGCCGAGATCACCGCCGACTGCGCCGACCAGGGCCTGCTCGGCGACGCCCTGTGCCTGCGCAACGGCGCGCTGACCACGGCCTGGCGCCGACTGCGCCGGGACGTCCGGGAGGGCCGCAAGTCGCTGCCGGTGCTGCTGCGCCGGGGCCTGAGGCTGATGCGGGCCGAACGGTCCATCGTCAGCCGGCAGGTCGCCCTCGGCTCGTACGCGTGCGCCGGCCCCGAGGCCGAACGGCGGATCCGCGCCGCGGCCAGGACGACGGAGCTCTCCGCCGCCTGACCCCCGGTACGACCCGGCCCCGGACACGACGCGGGGCCCGGTGCGTCTCCCCCGCACCGGGCCCGCGCCTTCCCCGAACGATCCTCGGCTCCCCCACGGGCGTGCTCCCCCGAGCTGCTGCCCCCGGACCGTGACCGTCCGCTTCCCGTCCCCCGACGGGAGTCCTCGTTACGCGACCAGCTCGCCGAACGCCCGGACGGTGTCGCCCGACTTGTTCAGGTGCTCGTCCTCGCGCAGCCGGCGCAGGGCGCGCCAGATGCTGCTCTTGACCGTGCCGACGCTGATCCCCAGCACGTCGGCGATCTCCGGGTCGGTCTTGCCCTCGTAGTACCGCAGTACCAGCATGGTGCGCTGGTTCTCCGGCAGCTTCGCCAGCGCCTGCCAGAGCACGGTGCGCAGCTCGGTGCCGCCCATCGCGTCGGTGTCGCCGGCCGTCTCCGGCAGCTCCTCGGTCGGGTACTCGTTGACCTTGCGGCGCCGCCAGGCGGAGATGTGCAGGTTGGTCATGGTGCGGCGAAGGTACCCGCCGACCGCGGCCTTGTCGGTGATCCGGCCCCAGGCCCGGTAGGTGCTGAAGAGCGCGCTCTGCAGCAGGTCCTCGGCCTCGTAGCGGTCACCGGTCAGGTGGTACGCCGTGGCGTACAGGGAGGCGCGGCGCTCGCGCACGTACGCGGTGAACTCCTTGATGTGGTCCTCCGCGACGGCCGGGTGCTCCCCCTGCGCGCCTCCCTGCCCGGCCTCGGTGGTGCGGGCCGCGGCGGGGTTCAACCGCAGCAGCGTCGCACCGGCGGCCTCGCGACCGGTCGGCTCCCCCGAACCGACCGTCCGCAGACCGTTCCCCCCGGTACCCCGGTTGTTTCCCGGGATGTCCTTGCCCTCGACGCGGACGGGGAGGATGCCCCGCAGCGTGAGGGTGTTGGAGGAGTCGGCCGAACTCCCCAGACGGCCGATCCCGTACAGCTCCCCCGTCCTGCCGCCGCCGCTCACCCGACGGGCGCCAGGGTTTCCACCGGTGCTGTGCGCGCACCCCCGCACGGTCACGGCACCGGAGTTCTCGTCGGTCCTGACCTCGTACCGGGTCCGGTGGGACGTGGCTGACGAACGCGCGGTGCGGACAGCCGGGTTGGTCCGGGTCTGAAGCATGGCGTTCATCGTGCGCCCCCTGGGTCGGTACGAGCGGTTCCGGTAGCCGCCCTTCAGCCGGCCTTGCGGCCCGCTGTCCTGCGGCGACATGGAAAATCCTGCCCGCCGGTTGTGATGGCGCTGTCCGCCGACTGTCACAGGGGTGTCACAGGAGCGGGCCGAATGTCCCGGTCCGCCTCCCTCCGTACCGGACGCCGGTGGCGCGCGTTCCGGTTCCCGAGGGGACGGCAGGCCCTCCGGGGGGTGATTCGGGGCTGCCGGTGGGCCAAAATGGGGCCGTGCCTTTCCTCCTACTGATCGAGGACGACGACGCCATCCGCACCGGCCTCGAACTCGCCCTCACCCGCCAGGGCCACCGCGTGGCCACCGCCGCCTCCGGCGAGGACGGCCTGAGGCTCTTCAAGGAGCAGCGGCCCGACCTGATCGTGCTGGACGTGATGCTGCCCGGGATCGACGGCTTCGAGGTGTGCCGGCGGATCCGCCGCACCGACCAGCTGCCGATCATCCTGCTGACCGCCCGCTCGGACGACATCGACGTGGTGGTGGGCCTGGAGTCCGGCGCGGACGACTACGTGGTGAAGCCGGTGCAGCCCCGCGTGCTGGACGCGCGGATCCGGGCCGTGCTGCGGCGCGGCGAGCGGGAGAGCTCGGACTCCTCGGCCTACGGCAGCGTGGTGATCGACCGCGCGGCGATGACCGTCACCAAGGACGGGCAGGACCTCCAGCTCACCCCGACCGAGCTGCGGCTGCTGCTGGAGCTCAGCCGCCGCCCCGGCCAGGCGCTCTCCCGCCAGCAGCTGCTGCGGCTGGTCTGGGAGCACGACTACCTCGGCGACTCCCGCCTGGTGGACGCGTGCGTGCAGCGGCTGCGGGCCAAGGTCGAGGACGTGCCGTCCGCGCCGACGCTGATCCGCACCGTCCGCGGGGTGGGCTACCGGCTGGACCCGCCGGCCTGACCGGGGGCGCCCTCGCCCCGCCCCTCCCCGACCTCTGAACTCCCGTACCACGACAGGCTCTTGTGACTGACCATCAGACGACTGCCCGGCGGTTCTCGACGGGCCGGTGGCGTCGGCTGCGCTCCCTGCGGGTGCGGCTGATCGCGGTGTTCGCGGCCGTCGCGCTGCTCGCCGCCGTCTCGGCCTCCGGCATCGCGTACTGGCTGAACCGCGACGCGGTGCTCAAGCGCGCCCAGGACACCGCGCTGAACGACTTCAGGGTCTCGCTCACCCGCAACGTCTCCGAGCTGCCGCTGAACGCGAGCTGCCCGGAGCTGGCGACGCTGGCGTCCAACGTGGCCAGCTCGGGGCTGACGTACGACGTGGTGGTCGTCGACCCGGCGCACCCGGAGTGCCCGGCCTCCTCCGACCCGGCGAACTTCACGCTGGCGGACGTCCCGGCCGCGCTGCAGTCCACCGTCGCCAAGCCGCGCGAGATCACCGAGAACAACCCGTACCCGTACCACCTGTACTGGCAGCGGCAGAACCTGGACGGCCGGCCGTTCGTGATCGGCGGCACCAAGGTGGTGCCGAACGGCCCGACGGCGTACATGTTCAAGTCGCTGGAGAACGAGCGGGCCGACCTCAACACCCTGGGCTGGTCGCTGGCCATCGCAACGCTGCTCGCGCTGATCGGCTCGGCGCTGCTCGCCCAGGCCGCCTCGGCGACGGTGCTGCGGCCGGTCAAGCGGCTCGGGGACGCCGCCCGGCGGCTCGGCCAGGGGCACCTGGACACCCGGCTGGAGGTCGAGGGCTCGGACGAACTCGCCGACCTGGCGCGGACCTTCAACCGGGCCGCGGAGTCGCTGCACGAGCAGGTCGAGGAGCTGAGCGCGCGCGAGGCGCAGAGCCGGCGGTTCGTCGCCGACATGTCGCACGAGCTGCGCACCCCGCTGACCGCGATGACCGCCGTGACGGACATCCTGGAGGACGAGGCCGAGTCGCTGGACCCGATGATCGAGCCGGCCGTCCGACTCGTGGTCAGCGAGACCCGCCGGCTGTCCGACCTGGTGGAAAACCTGATGGAGGTGACCCGCTTCGACGCCGGCACCGCCAAGCTGGTCGCCGACGAGGTGGACATCGCCGACCTGATCATGTCCTGCATCGACGGGCGGGCCTGGTACGACGCGGTCGAGGTGGACGCCCCGCGCGGCATCCTGGCCGTGGTCGACCCGCGCCGGCTCGACGTGGTCTTCGCCAACCTGATCGGCAACGCGCTGAAGCACGGCGGCTCGCCGGTGCGGGTGAAGGTCCGCCAGGACGGGGAGTCGGTCGTGGTCGAGGTCTCCGACAGCGGCCCGGGCATCCCGGAGGACGTGCTGCCGCACGTCTTCGACCGCTTCTACAAGGCGGACCGGGGGCGGGCGCGCTCGGAGGGCAGCGGCCTCGGGCTGTCGATCGCGATGGCCAACGCACAGATACACGGGGGAACGATCACGGCGGCGAACGGGGAGGTCGGCGCGGTGTTCACCCTGACCCTGCCGTCGGCCCCGCCGCCTCCGCCGTCCGCGGACGAGGCCGAGGGCGGCCCCGCCGGCGACGCCGCCCAGGACAAGGACGCCACGTGACCACCCCCACCGACACCGCTGCCCCCCGCACCGTCCTGCGCCGCGGCGCCGGCGTGCTGCTGCTGATCGCCCTGGCCTCCGGCTGCGGCATCCGGCCGACCGCCGTACCGGTCGACGCCGGCGCGCCCGCCAGCCGGACGGCCTGCCCGACCACCCCGCACATACCGGCGGCGCTGGCCACCCCGCCGGGACCGGCCCCGACCATGACCCCGGCCCGCGGCGCCAAGGCGTCCGCGAGCCCGAGCCCGTCGCCCACCCCGGTGACGCCGGGCAGCCCGCCGCCGGACAACGTGTTCGGCGCGGTGCCGACGGCCTCGCCCTGCAAGTAGGCCGCCGGGAAGGGCGCGGAGAGGGGCGTGGAGCGGTTCGGGGGCGTGTTTGGGAATGTTCACGCCGGGTGTGGAACCGACGTGGCGTCGGACCACGTCCTTCCCCCCGTGCAGCGAGATGGCACCAGGACACGCGACGAGCGTTCCGGCGCGGGGAACGAGAAGAGCCCGGCGGCGGCCGTCCACCGTCCCCTCCGGTGGGCCGGACTGGCGGGTCTCACCGGCCATCTGGCGCTGGTCCTCTGGCTGGTGCTGAGACCGCTGCCGGTGGCCTGGGTGTACGACGCCAACCTGACGCCGCTCGCCTCGCTCCGCTCCTCCAGCGGCTGGCAGGTGGTCGGCGAGCTCCTGCTGCTGGCCCCGCTCGGGGTCCTGCTGCCGCTGGCCGGCGGCCGGCTCCGGGCCCCCTGGCTGCCGTCCTTCCTGCGCACCACCGGCGTCTCCGCGCTGCTGGCGACCGCGCTGGAGTTCCTCTCCTCCTGGGCGCCCGGGCACGTCCTCAACGTGGACCACATCCTGCTCGCCGTGGCCGGCGTGGCCGCCGTCCACCTCGCGCTCGTCCCCGGCCTGCGGCACCTGCTGCGGGACCGGCGGCCGCGGGCGCCCCGGCTGACGGTGCTCTCCGTGCCGCCGGTGGCCGCCGCGTCGGCCGTGGCCGTGGCCCCGCTCGCGGCCGTCGCACCCGCCGCCCGCCGACGCGCCTACGCGGAGCCGACCCCGCCGGTCGGCTGAGCCGGGCGCGGGGTGCGGACCACCCGGCCGCCGACCTCGACCAGCCCGCCCGGACGCGGTCCGGCCAGCAACTGCGAGCCCCGCCCCTGGGTGACGGTCAGCGCCCGGCCGAGGCGCGCGGCCAGCAGCAGGGCGGCCGCACCCGTCGCCTCGTCCTCGTCGATCCCGTCCCCCCGCCCGGGGAAGGCCCGGGCCCGCACGGTACCGGCCGCCTCGTCCTGCCAGGCCCAGGCGTAGACCCACTCCCCCGGCGGCGGCACCTCCAGGGCCTCCACCTCGGCCGCCGAGCCGTACTGCCGCAGCGTGCGCGGCGGGGCCCACTCCGGGCGGGCCTCGATCCGGGTCAGCCCGCCCTCGCGCCGCACCGCCACCTCGCCGGCCGCCGTGACCAGCCGGTCCACCCCGAGCAGCCAGGCGGCGCCCACGCACGGGTGGCCGGCGAACGGCAGCCGCACCGACGGGGCGTAGATGTCGATCTCCCCGCGCTCCGGGTCGTCGACGAACACCGTCTCGCTGAAGCCGAGTTCGTGTGCGATCCGCTGCCGGTCCGCGCGCTCCGGCACGGCGGCGCCGTCGCGCACCACTCCGAGCGCGTTCCCGTGGCTCCCGTCCGGCCCGCAAAAGACCCGCAGCACCTCAAACTCCGTCATTTCCCACCTCGTCCACTCCCGTTCCGGCACAGCGCAATGACACCGTGACGCAAAGGCGGAGGCGAATGTCGGCCGCCTCCAGTACTGTGCGCTCTCGTCCCCGAACGGTGCCCACCGTTTTCCGTCTTCCCCTCCCCAGGAAACCCCCTTGAACAATCTCGACTTCAGCGGCCAGCCGCTCTTCTCCTGGTACGTCGTGCTGCTGGCGCTCAGCGGCGTCATCATGGTGGCCCTCGGGGCCGTCTCCGGCGGACTGAAGGCCGGCCTGCGCGTCCTCAACGTGGTCATCGGCCTCGGGCTCCTGGGGTACGCCTACTACCTGCTGTTCGTCTTCGAGGGCGGCACGTACACCATCTTCTTCAAGGTGTTCATCCTGCCGATCGGCATGATCGTCGCCTCGGTGAAGGCGATCGTCGAGCGCAGCAACGCCAAGCAGCAGCCCGCCCAGGCGGCGGCCCCGTTCGACCCCAACGCGCCGCAGGGGGCGTTCAACCCGGGCGCGCCGTTCAACCCCAACGCCCCGCAGGCGCCGTTCAACCCGGGCGCCCAGCAGGCCCCGTTCAACCCCAACGCCCCGCAGACGCCGTACGCCCAGCAGCCGGGTGCGCCCGTCCCGCCGGTCGCGCCGCAGGCCGCCCCGCCCGCGACGCCGCAGGCCGCCTCGCCGTACCAGCCGGGCGTCCCGCCGCAGCCGGTGGCCGACAACCCGTACGCCCAGCCGCAGCCGCCGCAGAACCCGGTCGGCTGACGCGCCGCACCCTCCGTACGGACGCCGGAAGGCCCGTCCGTCACCCGCTGCCGAGCGGTGACGGACGGGCCTTCCGGCGTCCTCGGGTCAGTTCCCGGTGCCGCGCCGCACGCGGTTGCGGCGCCACGCCACCACCAGGATGCCGAGGCCGAGGGCGATCGCGGTCGCACCGGTGATCGCCATCGGCTCCGTCGAGCCACCGCCGGTGGAGGCCAGCCGGGGGTCCGCGGCCGGGGCCGCGGCGGCGACCACCGGCGCGCCGACCGCCGCCGGGCTCGGCGCCGCGGCGGTGGCCTGGGCGACCGGGAGGACCGGGGCGCCCGCGGTCTCGGACTCGGTCGACACCGGGGCGACCGGGGCCGCGGAGGTGGGCCCCGGCGTCTGGGTGGCACTGGGAGCCGCCGCGGTCACGATCGTGAAGTCGGCCTTCTGGCTGGACACCACGGTCGCGCTCTCGCCGGGGCCGGGCAGGCTGCCCGCCATGGCCACCAGCGACTCGAGACGAGCCGACGCGTCCTTGGTGAAGGACAGCCGGACGTTGATCGTGTGGGTACCGCCCTTCGGCAGGGCGAACTCGTCCGAGCCCGTGTCGCCCGGCCGGAGGTTCATGTAGAGCCAGGTCGGGTGCTCCGAGTTGCCGCCGGGACCGCCCGGCAGCCAGGCCCCGTCCGGCCCCTGGTACTCGAACCGGACCGTCTCGAAGGGGAGTTCGGTCACCCCCTGGAAGACGACCGTGGGCATGACCCGGAGGTCCTTGCCGCTGGTGTTGGTGAAGACCAGCTTGAACGGCTTCGCCTCGCCGCCCGCCGTGAAGGTGGTGGGCACCCCGACGAGCCTGACGTCGGCCGCGGCGGCGGGTGTGGGCGCCGGCGTGGTCGGCGTGACCGCCGGAGCGATCACCGTGTTCGTCCGCTCGCTCTGGGCGAAGCCGCTCCGCTGCTCCCGCGGCAGGGTGGGGTCATCGACGTTGGCGTTGAAGCCCAGACTCACCCGGCCGGCCGGGGCCTCGGCGGCGACGGTGAGCCGCAGCCGGTAGACCGCCTCGACGCCCGCCGCCAGGTGCAGCGTGGCCGACCGGTCGATCTCCCAGAAGGCGCCGACGCTCGCGGCGTTCACCGTGGCGTCCTGCCACTGCGCGCCGCCGGGCGACCGGTACTCCAGCTTGAAGTGGCTCTGCCTGGTGCCGGCGCCGGTGTCCCCGACGACGAAGGCGGAGGACAGCACGTCCACCTGGTGGTCGGCGGTGTTCCTGAGCCTCGCGGTGAACTCCACCGGCGCGCCACCCGCCTTGACGGTGGCGGGCGCGCCGCCGAGCACGACCGTGACCGGCGAGGGCTGGATCTGGGTGCCCCGCACGAGCGCGACGGCCTCCGAGGCGGCGAAGACGGCCGGGGCCTCGACGGCGGCCAGGCCGGAGGCCAGCGAGACGGCGGCGGCCGCGGCCAGGAATCTGCGATGCCGCATGCGAAATCCAACCTCACGAGAGAATTCGGACAGAACCCAACAGGACGTGAAATCGCTTGCAGGAGAGGTTTTTCCACAACAAAGTCGGGCTTTTCGTCCGCCCCCCGGCCGACCGCGATCGGCAGCATCCTACCGAGCCCCGTCCGGGGGTCCGGACGGGCCCGGCCGGATATTCGGCCCGCCCCTCGGGGTGACCCTGAGGACGACCCCGACTTCCGACTACGACTCCCCGGTGACCCTTCGGGGTGGGGAATCACCTGCCGGGCGGAGGATCGGGGGCCGCCGGCGGCGGAGTATGGAAACAGCCCGCCGGACCGGCCGGACCGGGCCGCCACCGCCGCAGGGAGAGAACCATGAGTGCCCGCCTCGCCCGTCCCCGCCACAACCGTGTCATCGCCGGCGTCTGCGCCGGGATCGCCGAACGCTTCGGCCTGACCCCGTGGACCGTCCGGCTGATCTTCCTGCTCTCCTGCCTGCTGCCCGGCCCCCAGTTCCTGCTCTACCTGGCCCTCTGGGTGCTGCTCCCCCAGGAACCGTGAGCCTGGCGGCCCAGCACGCGGCGACGGGCCGCCCGCCCCGGAGATCCCCGGGGTGGGCGGCCCGTCGCCGTGCGGTGGCTCAGCCGGTCAGGCCGGGGAGGGCCGGGAGGGTGCCGGCCAGCCCACCGAGCGGGGTCTTGTCCAGACCCGGGACGGTCGGGAGGGCGCCGCGCTGCTGGGTGACGCCGGCCACCGCGGTGTCGCCGGCCGGGACGGCCTGGCCGACGCTCGGGGCGAGGGTGCCCAGCGTCTCGGTCACCTTGCCGGTGGCGGGCAGCTTGGCGGCGGTGTCGGCGACCGCACTGCTCACGGCCGGGTTCGTCAACACGCCGGTGGGCAGCCCGAGGCCGCCGGCCGCCTGGCCGTCGACCGCGGAGGCGGTACCGGCGCCGACCGCCGCGATGGCGATGCCGAGCGCCGCGGTGCCCGCGGCCTTGAGAGCCTGCTTCATGGTTGGTCCCCTTTGGGTCCTCGTCGGTGGCCGACTGCACGCTCGGAACCGGCGAACGGGCGACCGCCGCCGTGACGTGTCGGCAATGACGGGCACACCGTAGTGAGCAGGTCGCGTGGGAACCAAAGGGCGTTCACTCACTCGAGTGAGTAGTCGGATGAACGCCAACTCCCTTGGGGGAGCGGGTCGTTCATCCGACCGACCGCGCCGGGAACGTCGCCCCGACGGCTCAGTTGCCGCCGGTGCCCGCGCTGAACAGCCACTCCGCCTTCAGCTCGGCGTAGCCCGGCTTGATCACGTCGTTGATCATCGCCAGCCGCTCGTCGAAGGGCAGGAACGCGGACTTCATCGCGTTCACCGTGAACCACTCCAGGTCGCCCAGGGTGTAGCCGAAGGCCTCCACCACGTGGCCGAACTCCCGGCTCATGCTGGTACCGCTCATCAGCCGGTTGTCGGTGTTCACGGTGACCCGGAACTTCAGCCGGCTGAGCAGCCCGATCGGGTGCTCGGTGTACGAAGTGGCGGCACCGGTCTGGATGTTGGAGGTCGGGCACATCTCCAGCGGGATGCGCTTGTCGCGCACGTACGCGGCCAGCCGGCCGAGCTCGACCGCGCCGTCCTCGCCCACCGTGATGTCGTCGACGATCCGCACGCCGTGGCCGAGCCGGTCGGCGCCGCAGCACTGCAGGGCCTCCCAGATCGACGGCAGGCCGAAGGCCTCGCCCGCGTGGATGGTGAAGTGGTTGTTCTCGCCCTTGAGGTAGTCGAAGGCGGCCTGGTGGCGGGTGGGCGGGTAGCCGGCCTCGGCACCGGCGATGTCGAAGCCGACCACGCCCCCGTCCCGGTGACGGTTGGCCAGCTCGGCGATCTCGGTGGAGCGCGCGGCGTGCCGCATCGCGGTCAGCAGGGTGCCGACGCGGATCCGGTGGCCGGCCTCACGGGCGTTGGCCTCGCCGAGGCGGAAGCCCTCCTGGACGGCCTCGACGACCTCGTCCAGGCTCAGTCCGGCCTCCAGGTGCTGTTCCGGGGCGTAGCGGACCTCGGCGTACACGACGCCGTCGGCGGCCAGGTCCTCGGCGCAGTCCGCGGCGACCTTGACCAGCGCCTCACGGGTCTGCATCACGGCGCAGGTGTGCGCGAAGGTCTCCAGGTAGCGGACCAGCGAGCCGGAGTCGGCGGCCTCGCGGAACCACTCGCCGAGCTCCTTGGGGTCGGTGGTGGGCAGGCCCTGGTAGCCGCAGGCGGCGGCCAGTTCGACCACCGTCTCCGGGCGCAGCCCGCCGTCCAGGTGGTCGTGCAGGAGGACCTTCGGCGCGCGGCGGATCTGGTCGGCGGTGGGGATGCGCGGGCCGGTGCCCGCGGTGGTGACGGGGATCTGCTGTTCCATTGCGGAAATATAGCCCCTACGCGCGTAGACCGACCACCGCGAACACCGCCGGATGGTCCAAACTCCATCCGGAATTCCACCGACCGGTCCATACGATCCACCAAAGCGCCGCACCACCGCGGCGACGGCGTCAGTCGTGCTGCAGCAACCGCCCGCGCCGGGACAGCACGAAGTCCCGGAACGCCCGGGCCGGCGGGGTCAGCGGCCGCCCCGCCGCCCAGGCCAGCCCGACCGCCCGCCGGGGACGCGGCGCCGTCACCTCCAGCTCCACCACCCCCGGCCGCGGCACCAGGGCCGGCGGCAGCAGCGCCACCCCCAAGCCGGCCGCCACCAGCCCGCGCAGCGTCTCCGCCTCCTCCCCCTCGAAGGCCAGCCGGGGGACGAACCCGGCCTGCGCGCAGAAGCCGTCCGTGATCACGCGCAGCCCGTAGCCCTGCTCCAGCCCGACGAACGGCTCCTCGGCCACCTCCGCCAGCCGGATCCGCCGCCGCCCGGCCAGCCGGTGGTCCGCCGGGACGACCAGGTGCAGCAACTGCTCGTCCAGCGGGCGGGCGGTGAACGCCGGGTCGTCCGGCAGCGGCGCCACCAGACAGAGGTCCAACTCCCCGGCCCGCAGCCGCTCCAGCATCGCCGCGCCGTAGTCCTGCACCAGCTGGAACCGCACCCGCGGGTGCGCCGCGCGGAAGCCGCGCAGCAGCGCCGGCACCGCGTCCGGCCCCATCGTGTGCAGGAAGCCGAAGGCCACCAGGCCCACCTCCGGGTCCGCCTCCGCCCGGGCCGCCGCCGCACCCCGCTCGACCTCGGCCAGCGCCCGCTCCACCGAGGCCAGCAGCAGCCGACCCGCCCTGGTCAGCCGGACGGTACGGCCCTGACGGGCCAGCAGATCCACCCCCAGCTCCTCCTCCAGCCGGGCCACCGCGCGCGACAGCGTCGGCTGCGGCACCCCGAGCAGCGCGGCCGCCTGGGTCACGTGCTCCAACCGGGCCACCGCCGCGAACTGCGCCAGCCGGGGCGCCAGCAGCACGGCCGGCTCCTCCGGCCCCAACTCGGCCACCCGGTACCGCTGCTCGCCGCCGTCCACCGCTTCCGGACCGGACATCCCGCCACCACCTCGACTCATGCACCAGTGCATCGATCATCCACGCTTCATGCATTGGACGCATCAACGACGGCAGGCCTACGGTCGACGTCATGCAGCCCTCCGATACCAGGGCGTCCGTGACCTCCCCGGACGCCCCCGCCACCGCCCCCTCCCCCGCCGCCACCGCGGACGACCGCCACCGCCCCGGCCAGCGCGCCTTCCGCCGCGCCAACCTCGCCCTGTTCGCCGCCGGGGTCGCGACCTTCGTCCTGCTCTACTCCACCCAGGGCCTGCTGCCGGTCCTCTCGGCCGACCTCGACCTCACCCCCGGCCAGGCCAGCTGGACCGCCTCCGCGGCCACCCTCGGCCTCGCCCTCGGGCTGCTCCCGGCCAGCGCGCTCTCCGACCGCCACGGCCGCACCGCCGTGATGACGGCCTCCACCCTCGCCGCCTCCGCGCTCGCCCTCGCCCTGCCCTTCGCACCGGACCTCACCACCCTCGTCACCCTGCGGGTCCTCCAGGGCGTCGTCCTCGCCGGGCTCCCGGCCACCGCCATGGCCTACCTCGCCGAGGAGGTCCACCCCAGCGCGCTGCCCTCCGCGATGGGCCTGTACGTGGCCGGCAACAGCATCGGCGGGATGGGCGGCCGGCTGCTCTCCGGCTGGACCGCCGCCGGGCTCGGCTGGCGCTGGGGCCTCGCCGCCTCCGCCGTCCTCGCCCTGCTCGCCACCCTCGCCTTCCGGCTGCTGATCCCCGCCGCCCGGCACTTCACCCCGGCCCCGGTGGACGCCCGCGCGCTCGCCCGGACCGTCGGACGGCACCTGCGCAACCCGCTGCTGGTGCGGTTGTACGCGCTCGGGATGCTGTTCATGGCGGTGTTCGGCGCGGTCTACAACACCGTCGGCTACCGGCTGATCGCCGCGCCGTTCCACCTGCCGGAGTCGATCGCCGCCTCGATCTTCGTGGTCTACCTGGTCGGCACCGGCACCTCCGCCGCGGCCGGACGGCTCTCCGGTCGGCTCGGCCGGCGCGGCGCCCTCTACGTCTCCATCGGCGTCACCGCGGCCGGCCTGCTGCTCTCCCTCGCCGGGTCCCTGCTCTGCGCGCTGCTCGGCCTGGTCCTGATCACCGCCGGCTTCTTCGCCGGCCACGCCACCGCCTCCTCCGCGGTCGGCCGCACCGCCACCGAGGGCCGCGCCCAGGCCTCCGCCCTCTACCTGATCGCCTACTACCTCGGCAACAGCCTCGGCGGCACCCTCGGAGCCGACGCCTACCACGCCACCGGCTGGCCCGGCGCCGCCACCGTCGGCCTCGCCGCCATGGCCCTGGCCACCGCCGTCACCCTCCACGCCACCCGCCGGGCCCACACGGCCCGACAGGCGGTCGCGAACGCTTGACAGCAGCCGCGGATACACTCCGGAACATGAGCATCGATCCTGCTGCGTACGCCCGGCTGCTCGAGATCGCGGATCAGCTGCCGAAGGTGCCGGGGATAGGGAAGATCGAGATCGCCGACGGCCAGATCGTCATGATGATGTCGCCCGTGAAGCGCCACGAACTCGCCGTGCTGCGCCTCTCCCGACAGCTCAACGCCCAGTTGCCCGTCACTCACCCCGGCCACATCGCCTACCACGGTGCGGATCTCCAGGATGCGGGGCTCGGCCAACTGCGCGACCCGGACCTGATGGTGTTCCCCGAGGCGACCTTGGAGGGCGAGCAGCGGGCCGTCCTCCCGCACGAGGTTCTGCTGGTCGTGGAAATCGTCTCCAAGTCCAACCCGGAGAACGACTACCACGACAAGGTCCGCGACTACGCGGCCATGGGGATTCCGTTCTACCTGCTCGTCGATCCCCGTACGGGCACGGGCATCGTGCACTCGGAACCCGGTTACGAGGCCCGGGAGAAGTTCGCCTTCGGCGACCGGATCGCCGTCGGTCCCTGGACGCTCGACACCAGCGGTCTGCTCACGTACGCCTGATCCGGCGTACGTGAGCAGACCTCACCACCCTCAGGCGATGCGGTCGAGGACGATCGGGTTCGGCGTGAACGCCGTGCCCGCCGGGGCGACCACGACGGCGCCGGCCAGCGCCTCGACGGCGTAGTCGAAGCGCTCCGGGGTGTCGGTGTGCAGGGTCAGCAGGGGCTGGCCGGCCACCACGGTGTCGCCGGGCTTGGCGTGCATCTCGACGCCGGCGCCGGCCTGGACCGGGTCCTCCTTGCGGGCCCGGCCGGCGCCCAGGCGCCAGGCGCAGACGCCGACGGCGTAGGCGTCCAGCGTGGTGAGCACGCCGGAGGCGGGCGCCGGGATGACGTGCTGCTCGCGGGCGACCGGGAGCGGGGCGTCGACGTCGCCGCCCTGGGCGGCGATCATGCGGCGCCAGTGGTCCATCGCGGAGCCGTCCCGCAGCGCGTCCGCCGGGTCCTTGCCCTGCACGCCGGCCGCGGCGAGCATCTCGCGGGCGAGCGCGAGGGTCAGCTCGACGACGTCGGCCGGGCCGCCGCCGGCGAGCACCTCCAGGGACTCCCGGACCTCCAGCGCGTTGCCCGCGGTGAGGCCGAGCGGGGTGGACATGTCGGTGAGCAGGGCGACGGTGTTGACCCCGGCGGTGGTGCCCAGGCCGACCATGGTGCGGGCGAGTTCGCGGGCGTCGTCCAGGTTCTTCATGAACGCCCCGGAGCCGACCTTGACGTCCAGGACCAGCGCGCCGGTGCCCTCGGCGATCTTCTTCGACATGATCGAGGAGGCGATCAGCGGGATGGCCTCGACGGTGCCGGTGACGTCGCGCAGCGCGTACAGCTTCTTGTCGGCCGGCGCGAGGCCGTCGCCCGCCGCGCAGATCACCGCGCCGGCGTCGCGCAGCACGTCCATCATCTCGTCGTTGGAGAGCAGGGCACGCCAGCCGGGGATGGACTCCAGCTTGTCCAGGGTGCCGCCGGTGTGGCCGAGGCCGCGCCCGGAGAGCTGCGGGACGGCGGCGCCGCAGGCGGCGACCAGCGGGGCGAGCGGCAGGGTGATCTTGTCGCCGACGCCGCCGGTGGAGTGCTTGTCGCTGGTGGGCAGCGGCAGCGAGGAGAAGTCCATCCGGACGCCGGAGCGGATCATGGCGTCGGTCCAGCGGCTGATCTCGCGCGGCCGCATCCCGTTCAGCAGGATCGCCATCGCCAGCGCGGACATCTGCTCGTCGGCGACCTCACCACGGGTGTAGGCGTCGATGACCCAGTCGATCTGAGCGTCGCTCAGCTCTCCGCGATCGCGCTTGGTCCTGATGACGGAGATGGCGTCCATGCGTGCTCCAAGAGGGGTTTCAAAAGCGAAGAGTGTCGCGAGATGACCGGGTTCCGGCCCACTCGCGACACTCTACGCGCGTAACAGAAAGGGAAGCTAGAGCCGCTCCGGCCCGAACGCGTCGGGCAGGACCTCGCTCATCGGCTTGATGCCCGAGGGCAGTTCGACCAGCAGCCCGGGACCGCCGTGCTCGTACAGCAGCTGGCGGCAGCGCCCGCACGGCATCAGCAGCTCGCCGGCGCCGTCCACGCAGGTGAAGGCGACCAGCCGGCCACCGCCGGAGGAGTGCAGCGCGGACACCAGCCCGCACTCGGCGCACAGCGCGAGCCCGTACGAGGCGTTCTCCACGTTGCAGCCGGTGACCACCCGGCCGTCGTCCACCAGCGCGGCCGCGCCGACCGGGAACCCGCTGTACGGCGCGTACGCGTGGCCCATGGCCTCGCGCGCCGCCGAGCGCAGCAGCTCCCAGTCGATCGCGGACGGCGCCGCGGCCGCGGAGGCGGTCACTTGCCCTGGCCCTTGCGGTAGATCTGGCCGTCCGCCTTCGGCATCCGCAGTCGCTGCGAGGCCAGCGAGAGCACCACCAGGGTGATCACGTACGGCGTGGCGACGATCAGCGGGCGCTGCACCTCGTCGGTGAGCGAGTACCAGGCGATCAGGCCGCCGGCCACCACGAAGGAGATCACCGTCGCGGTGTACTTGCGGCGGTACAGCTGCCACAGCGCGAGCAGGATCATCGCGATGCCCACGGTCAGGATCAGCACGTGCACCGACTCCGGGTCGCGCAGCTGGAGGCTGTCGGTGAAGCCGAACAGGCCGGCGCCCATGGCGAGGCCGCCGGGCATCCAGTTGCCGAAGATCATCGCCGCGAGGCCGATGAAGCCGCGGCCGAGGGTCTGGCCGTCCTTGTAGAAGTGCGCCGCGACCAGCGAGAGGTACGCCCCGCCGAGGCCGGCGAAGGCGCCGGAGGCGACGACCGCGAGGTACTTGTACTTGTAGACGTTGACGCCCAGCGACTCGGCGGCGGTCGGGTTCTCACCGCAGGAGCGCAGCCGCAGGCCGAACACCGTGCGCCAGAGCGCGAAGTAGCTGACCACGATCAGCGCGCCGGCCAGCAGCACGACCACCGAGATGTTGGTGACCAGGCCGCCGAGCACGCCCGCGATGTCCGAGACGAAGAACCAGTGGTGGCTCTCGATGTCCTTCAGCCAGGAGGACAGGCCCGGGATGGTGATGTACGGCAGCGGGTCCGCCGGCGGGGACTGGTTCTGGCCGGCACCGACCGAGATGTAGTCCTTGTAGTAGATCCGGTTGACGTACGCGCAGATGCCGGGGATCAGCAGGTTGATGCCGACGCCGGAGACGATGTGGTCGACGCCGAAGGTGACGGTGACGACCGCGTGCAGCAGACCGCCGAGCGCCCCGCCCAGCATGCCGGCCAGCAGGCCGACCCACGGGTTGACCAGGTAGCCCGCCCAGGCACCGCAGAAGGTGCCGGCGACCATCATGCCCTCGAGGCCGATGTTGACCACACCGGCCCGCTCGGACCAGAGACCGCCCAGACCGGCCATGCCGATCGGCACGGCGGCGCTGAGCGCGGCGGTGACCTGCCCGGAGGAGGTCAGCGAGTGGTTGCCGGTGGCCATGCCCACGGCGGAGAACAGCACCAGGGCGCCCGCGATCAGCAGGAGCACCACCGGCCAGGACAGCTTGCGCTTCTTCGCGGGTGCGCCCGACGCCTTCGGACGGGCAGCCGTTGCCGTGCTCATGCGGACACCTCCTTCTTCTCGTTGGCCGCGGCAGCCTGGGCGGCGAGCTGGGCGCCGACCTTCTGCTGCTGGCGCTTCAGCCCGTAGCGGCGCACCAGCTCGTACGCGACGACGACGCAGATGACGATGGTGCCCTTCATGACGTCGACGATCTCGAAGGGGAAGCCGCCCTTGAGCGGCAGCTGGGAGCCGGCGGCGTCCAGGAAGGCGAACAGCAGCGCCGCGAAGGCCATGCCGATCGGGCTGTTGCGGCCGAGCAGGGCGATCGAGATGCCCAGGAAGCCCAGGCCGGGCTGGAAGCTCTGGCCGAAGTAGTACGAGTTCTGCATCAGCTCGGGCAGGCCGATCAGACCGGCGATCGCACCGGAGACCGCCATCGAGATGATGACCATCTTCTTGACGTTGACGCCGGAGGCGGTCGCGGCGGACTCCGAGCGGCCGGTGGCGCGCAGGTCGAAGCCGAAGCGGGTGCGGGTCAGCACGACCTGGAAGACCACGCCGACCAGGGCGGCGACGAAGATGAAGCCCCAGAGGGTGCCACCGTTCGTCTCGAACGCGAAGAAGTGGCTGGACTGCGAGATCGGCTCGGTCTGGATCGAGTTGCTGGTGCCGCTGACCTTCGGCGCGAATATGCCGGGGACGAGCAGCAGACCGATGATCGCGACCGCGATCGAGTTCAGCATGATGGTCGAGATGACCTCGCTGACGCCGCGGTAGACCTTCAGCAGACCGGCGATGCTCGCGTACAGGCCGCCGACCAGCATGGCGGTGACCAGCAGCAGCGGGATCTGGAGGAAGGCCGGCAGGTCGAGCTGGGCGCCGACGAAGGCCGCGAACAGCGCCGCGACCTTGTACTGGCCCTCGACGCCGATGTTGAACAGGTTCATCCGGAACCCGAACGCGGCGGCCGCGGCGGCCAGGTAGTACGTGGTGGAGCGGTTGAGGATGTTCACCTGGCCGTCCGCCTTGGTGGCGTACGTGATCATCACGTCCCAGGCGTCGAACGGGTTCTTGCCCGAGGTCGCCAGCAGGACGGAACAGATCACGACGGACAGCAGGACGGCGAGCACCGGCGCCGCCAGTGCGAGCACGATCCGCTCACCGCTGAACCGCTGCGCCAGGCCGGGCTTGGCCGCGGCGGGGTTGGGACTGGTCATGGGTTACTCCCCCGCCTGCGGGTCGTCGGCGGTGTCGGTGGGCTGGTGCCCGGCCTCGGCCTCGGTGCCCTCGGCCGCGATGGCCTGCGCCTCGGCGACGGCCTCCGGCTCGGACTCCAGGTGGCCGCTGGCGGCACCGGTCATCGCGGTGCCGAGGTCCTCGGCGGTGACGGTGGCCGGGTCGGCGTCGGCGACCAGGCGGCCGCGGTAGATCACCCGGATGGTGTCGGACAGGCCGATCAGCTCGTCCAGGTCCGCGGAGATCAGCAGGACGGCCAGGCCGGCCCGCTGGGCGACCCGGATGTGCTCCCAGATCTGCGCCTGCGCGCCGACGTCCACACCGCGGGTGGGGTGGGCGGCGATCAGCAGCTTGGGCTGGTGGCTCATCTCGCGGCCGATGATCAGCTTCTGCTGGTTGCCGCCGGAGAGCGAGGCCGCGGTGACCTCGATGCCGGGGGTGCGGACGTCGTACTGCTCGACGATCCGCCAGGTGTCCGTACGGGCGGCGGCCGGGTCCAGCAGCACGCCCTTGGAGTTGGGCGCCTCGGTGACGTGGCCGAGGATGCGGTTCTCCCAGAGCGGGGCCTCCAGCAGCAGGCCGTGCTTGTGGCGGTCCTCGGGGATGTAGCCGATGCCGGCCTCACGGCGGGCGCGGGTGAGGCTGCCGGAGAGGTCCTTGCCGTCCAGGGTGACGGTGCCGGCGTTCAGCGGCAGCATCCCCATGACGGCCTCGACCAGCTCGGCCTGGCCGTTGCCCTCGACACCGGCGATGCCGAGGATCTCGCCCTTGTGGATGCGCAGCGAGATGTCGTCCAGGACGACGCGCTCGATGCCCTCGGCGTCGGTCTTGGCGATCCGCAGGTCCTCGACGTCGAGCATCACGGTCTCGGTGACGGTCGACTCGCGGCTCTCCGGGGAGGGCAGCTCGGCGCCGACCATCAGCTCGGCGAGCTGGCGGGCGGTGACGGCCTTCGGGTCGGCGTCGCCGACCGTGGTGCCGCGCCGGATGACGCTGATCGCGTCGGCCACCGCCAGCACCTCGTGCAGCTTGTGCGAGATGAAGATGACGGTGACGCCCTCGGACTTGAGGTCGCGCAGGTTGTCGAAGAGCGCGTCGACCTCCTGCGGGACGAGCACGGCCGTGGGCTCGTCGAGGATCAGGATCTTGGCGCCGCGGTACAGCACCTTGAGGATCTCGACGCGCTGGCGGTCGGCGACGCCGAGGTCCTCGACCAGGGCGTCCGGGCGCACGCCCAGGCCGTACTGGTCGGAGATCTCCTTGATCTTCGCCTTCGCCTTGGCGCCGATGCCGTGGAGCTTCTCGCCGCCGAGGACGACGTTCTCCCACACCGTGAGGTTGTCGGCGAGCATGAAGTGCTGGTGCACCATGCCGACGCCGCGGGAGATGGCGTCACCGGGGGTGTTGAACTCGCACAGCTCGCCGTTGATCGCGATGGTGCCCTCGTCCGGCTTCTGCATGCCGTAGAGGATCTTCATCAGCGTCGACTTGCCGGCGCCGTTCTCGCCCATCAGGGCGTGCACGGTGCCGGTGCGGACGGTGAGGTTGATGTCGTGGTTGGCCACGACACCCGGGAAGCGCTTGGTGATGCCGCGCAGTTCGACGGCCGGTGTCGCCGTCCCCGCGCTGGGGGTGCCGTCCTTGCGCAGGGGGACGGGGTCGGATGCGGTGATGGCGATCTCCTGGTGGTCTGGAGGCGCGTCGTTGCGCACGGAGGGCCAAGGGGGAACGTGGAGACGGAACGGGGCCCGGGGGTACGCGTTGAGCGCACCCTTCCGGGCCCCTCCCGTGAACTGTGTGGTTGCACCGCGCTGCCGGGCAGGCGGCAGGCGCTGCGGCGTCCGGGACGCGCGGTCGTTACTGGGCGGCCGGCGCGGTCGGGATCGTGGTGGCGCCGGACTTGATCGCGTCGGCGGCGGCCTTCAGCTTGTCCTGGATGTCGTCGATCTTGCCGCCGGTGGTGGCGAGCGAGACGCCGTCGGCCTTCAGGTCGAACAGCTTGACGCCGGTCGGGCTCTGGCCCTGCTTGACCGACTGGATGTACGAGAACACCGCGGTGTCGACGTTCTTGACCATCGAGGTCAGGATGCTGCCCTTGTACTTCGCCAGGGCCGGCTGGCTGGCCTGGTCGGAGTCGACACCGATGGCCAGGGCGCCCTGCTTGTTGGCGACGGCCTCGATGGCGCCGTTGCCGGAGGAGCCGGCGGCGGTGTAGATGACGTCCGCGCCCTTGTCGAGCTGGCCCTGGGCGGCCTCCTTGCCCTTGTCGGGCGAGGAGAAGCCGGTGAAGTCCGGCGGGGTGGTCAGGTAGGTGGTCTCGACCGCCATGTTCGGGTCGACGGACTTCACACCCGCCTTGAAACCGGCCTCGAACTTCTTGATCAGCTCGGACTGCACACCGCCGATGAAGCCGACGTGCTTGGCCTTCGACTTGTTCGCGGCGGCGACACCGGCCAGGTACGAACCCTCCTGCTCGGCGAAGAGCAGCGAGGTGACGTTGGCCGGCTGGTCCTTGTCGTTCGAGTCGATGATCGCGAACTTGACGTTCGGGTTGTCCTTGGCGACCTTGTTGACCGCCGGCTGGTACACGAAGCCGACCGCGATGATCGTCTTGTAACCCGCGTCGATCAGGTTCTTGAGGCGGGTCTCCTTGTCGGCCTCGGCCTCGCCCTGCTTGGCCTCGGCCTCGGTCACACCGACGCCCAGCTCGGACTTGGCCTTGTCGAGGCCACGGGCGGCGGAGTCGTTGAACGACTGGTCGCCACGGCCACCGATGTCGTAGGCCATGCCGACCTTGAGCGAACCGTCGCCCGAGCCGGAGGAGGAGGTGTCGGTGCTCTTTGCGCCGCAAGCGGCGAGCGAGGCCATGCCCAGGGAACCCGAGAGCACAACCGCGGCGAGCTTCATTGAACGGCGCAAGGGGATATCTCCTTCTACACGCAACCGTTTGGCGTGGTCGGACGCCACCGTAACGCGCGTAGAACACGGTTGTGTTACGGGGTGCCAGAGCATTCGGGTTGTTATCAAACCGTGGTCTGATGTTCTTCCTGAGGCTCTATCCCATGCGCGGACGGTGATCCGGGGGGTCGGTTCGCCCAGTTTACGGAACCGTTCCTGCACCCCCGGATCCGGCCGTTTCCACCCCCCTCGCGGGCCGCGCCGACCCCGGATCCGCCGTCAGCTGCCGTCCGCCTCCAGGGCCAGCGCCGAGAACAGCTCCACGCCGATTCCGATCGCCCGTTCGTCCACGTCGAACCGCCCCTGGTGCAGGTCCCGGACGGTGGGGTCGCCGGGGGCGCGGACGCCGAGCCGGGCCAGCGCGCCCGGGGCGTGCTCCAGGTACCAGGAGAAGTCCTCGCCGCCCAGGCTCTGCTCGGTGCCCTCCACCACCACGGCGCCGTCCCCGCCGAAGCGGTCGTTCATCGCCTCGTCCAGCAGGGCCACCGAGACCGCCTCGTTGACCACCGGCGGCACCCCGCGGTGGTAGTCCAGCGTCCACTTGGCCCGGTAGGTCTCGGCCAGCTTGGCGATCAGCTCGTGCAGCAGGTCCGGCGCCTCGCGCCAGCCGTCCAGCTCCAGGCAGCGGACGGTGCCCTCCAGCTCGGCGTGCTGCGGGATCACGTTGGGCGCGGAGCCGGAGGCGATCCGCCCCCAGACCAGGCTGACGCCCCAGCGCGGGTCCATCCGGCGGGCCAGCGCGCCCGGGAGGTCGGCGGCCGTCTTGGCGACCGCGGTGACCAGGTCGGTGGTCAGGTGCGGACGGGCGGTGTGCCCGCCGGGGCCGTCCAGGTGGAGCACCAGGCGGTCGCAGGCCGAGGTGATCGCCCCGACCCGCAGCGCGATCCGGCCGACCTCCACCTTCGGGTCGCAGTGCACCGCGAAGATCCGCCCGACGCCCGCCATCCCGCCGGCCTTGATCACGTCCAGCGCACCGCCCGGCATGACCTCCTCGGCGGGCTGGAACACCAGCCGGACGGGGCGGCGCAGTTCGCCGGTGCGGACGGCCTCGGCCAGCACCAGTCCGGTGCCGAGCACCACCGAGGTGTGCACGTCGTGGCCGCAGGCGTGGGCCCGGCCGGGGACGGTGGAGCGGTACGGCACGTCGGTCTTGGCGTCGTCGATCGGCAGCGCGTCGATGTCGGCGCGGAAGGCCAGGAACTCCGTCCCCGGGGTGGTGCCGGGCGGCACGATGTCGACGAGCAGACCGGTACCGCCGGGCAGCACCCGGGGTTCGAGGCCGGCGGCCACCAGCCGGTCGCGCAGCAGCCCGGTGGTACGGAACTCCTGGCGGCCCAGCTCCGGGTGCCGGTGCAGATCACGGCGGAAGGCGATCAGCTCGGGCTCCAGCGCCCGGACCCGCTCGCGCAGATCGGCGGCGGGACGTGCGACGGCGAGAGTGGCGCCCGGCTGAGCGGGCTCAGGACGGTTCATCTCCCCAATCGTAGGCCTGTTGGGGGGATTTGGCCCGACTTCCGGAAAATTAGTCCCCGGATGGGCGCATACCGGCCGGACACGTGGGTATGACATCTTGTTTCAGCCGCCTTCCCCGGGTTGCGTGCCCTGTGCAACGACCACCCGCGCCGACGGTCACGGCCACCACCCCCGGGGCGAAACCGGCAGGTTGACGGCCGTTCAGCGGGACGTCAGAAACGCTCCACCGGGGAGTACGTCCCCCACACCCCGCGCAGCGCGTCGCACACCTCGCCGACGGTGGCCCGGGCGGCCAGCGCCTCCTTCATCGGGTACAGCACGTTCCCCGTCCCCTCGGCGGTGCGGCGCAGCCCGTCCAGCGTCCGGGTGACGGCGCCGGCGGAGCGCTCGGCCCGCAGCCGGGCCAGCCGCCGCGCCTGCCGCTCCTCGATCGCCGGGTCCACCCGCAGCGGCCGGTACGGCTCCTCGGTGTCCGACCGGAAGCGGTTGACGCCGACCACGGTCCGCTCCCCGGAGTCGGTCTCCCGCTGGAGCCGGTAGGCGGTGCGCTCGATCTCGCCCTTCTGGTAGCCGCGTTCGATCGCGGCCACCGCGCCGCCCTGCTCCTCGATCCGGTCCATCAGCGCCCGGGCGGCGGCCTCCAGCTCGTCGGTGAGCGACTCGACCGCGTAGGAGCCGGCGAACGGGTCGACGGTGGCGGTCACGTCGGTCTCGTGCGCGAGCACCTGCTGGGTGCGCAGGGCGAGCCGGGCAGCCTTCTCGGTGGGCAGCGCGATCGCCTCGTCGAAGCTGTTGGTGTGCAGCGACTGGGTGCCGCCGAGCACCGCGGCGAGCGCCTGCACGGTGACCCTGGCCAGGTTGACCTCGGGCTGCTGGGCGGTGAGCTGCACCCCCGCGGTCTGGGTGTGGAAGCGCAGCATCTGCGAGCGCGGGTCCCGGGCGCCGAATCCGTCCCGCATGATTCTGGCCCAAATCCTGCGCGCGGCGCGGAACTTGGCCACTTCCTCGAGAAGGGTCGTGCGGGCCACGAAGAAGAACGAGAGCCGCGGGGCGAAGTCGTCCACGGCCATCCCGGCGGCGAGCGCGGTGCGGACGTAGGCGATGCCGTTGGCCAGGGTGAAGGCGACCTCCTGCGCGGGATCGGCCCCGGCCTCGGCCATGTGGTAGCCGGAGATGGAGATGGTGTTCCAGCGCGGGATCTCGGCCCGGCAGTACCGGAACACGTCGGCGACCAGCCGCAGCGAGGGCTGCGGCGGGAAGATGTAGGTGCCGCGGGCGATGTACTCCTTCAACACGTCGTTCTGGACCGTGCCGGTGAGCGCCGCCGGCGCCACCCCCTGGGCCTCGCCGACCAGTTGGTAGAGGAGCAGAAGCAGCGCGGCGGGCGCGTTGATGGTCATCGAGGTGGAAACCCCGCCGAGCGGGATGCCGTCGAACAGCTCGGCCATGTCCTCGACGACGTCCACGGCGACGCCCACCCTGCCCACCTCCCCGGCGGCGAGCGGGGCGTCCGAGTCGTAGCCCATCTGCGTGGGCAGGTCGAAGGCCACCGAGAGGCCGGTGCCGCCGCCCGCGATCAGCTGCCGGTAGCGGGCGTTGGACTCGGCGGCGGTGCCGAAGCCCGCGTACTGGCGCATCGTCCAGGGGCGGCCGGTGTACATCGTCGGGTAGACGCCCCGGGTGTAGGGGTACTCCCCCGGCCGGCCCAGGCGGGCGCCGGCGTCCCAGCCGGCCAGGGACTCGGGGCCGTACAGCGGCTCGATCTCGAAGCCCGACTCGGCGCGGCGCGGTTCGGCTGCCATGGGGGTCCTCCGGAGATGGGGATCGGGTCCTCGCACTATCGGGGTCCCCGCGGCGCGGAGGGCGACCGGCCCGCCGGGGCGGCGGCGCGGTTGAGATGATCGGGTGAACGACCGACGAGCCCCAGGGAGTGGCAATGACCGAGCAGAAGGTGGCCGTGGTCACCGGTGCCAGCAGCGGAATCGGCGCGGCGACCGCCCGCCGGCTGGCCGCCGAGGGCTTCGACGTGGTGCTGACCGCCCGCCGCACCGACCGCGTCGAGGCGCTGGCCAAGGAGATCGCCGACCGGGGCGGGTCCGCCCGGGCGGTCACCCTGGACGTCACCGACCGGGCCGCGGTGGACGCCTTCGCGGCCGCGGTCGGCCGGGTGGACGTCCTGGTGAACAACGCCGGCGGCGCGATCGGCGCGGAGACCGTCGAGCAGGGCGACCCGGCCGACTGGCGGGCGATGTACGAGGTGAACGTGCTCGGCGTGCTGCACGTGACGCAGGCCCTGCTGCCGGCCCTGCGGGCGACCGGCGACGGCACGGTGCTGGTGCTCTCCTCGACCGCCGCGCTGGCCGCGTACGAGGGTGGCGGCGGGTACGTCGCCGCCAAGCACGCCGCGCACACCATCGCGGCCACCCTGCGGCTGGAGCTGTGCGGGGAGCCGATCCGGGTGATCGAGATCGCGCCCGGGATGGTGAAGTCCGAGGGCTTCGCGGTCACCCGGTTCCGCGGCGACGAGGAGAAGGCCGCCGCGGTGTACGCGGGCGTGGCCGAACCGCTCACCTCGGAGGACATCGCGGACACCGTGGCGTGGGCCGTCACCCGGCCGTCGCACGTGAACATCGACCTGCTGGTGGTCCGCCCCCGGGCGCAGGCCGCCAACCACAAGGTGCACCGCGGCTGAGCCGGACCGGGCGGGCGGCCCGGGGCCGGGGGGTCAAGATCGAACACGTCACCCCCCGGTGGTACACACGTGCGATGAGAACCTTCCGGGCCGCCCGCCCACGGGTGCTGCTGACCGCCCTGGCGGCAGGCACCCTGCTCCTCACCTCCGCCTGCGACGACGCCGCCAAGCCAGCCCGGGAGCAGGCCGCCGGCACCACCGCGCCCGCCGCCGCGACCCCCGCGGCCGCCCCCACGCCGACGCCCAAGCCCACCGGCGAGGCCGACCCGGCACTCAAGCCCTTCTACGGCCAGCAGGTCGCCTGGGCCGACTGCCCGGCCGACCCGCAGGCCCAGAAGGCCAAGATCGACATATCCGGGATGCAGTGCGGCAAGCTGCACGTCCCGCTCGACTACGCCAACCCCGCCGTCGACGCGCTCGACATCGCGCTGATCAAGTACCCGGCCGCCAAGCCGGAGCAGCGGATCGGCTCGCTGATGGTCAACCCCGGCGGCCCCGGCGAGTCCGGCGTCGGAATGGTCAAGTTCGGCGCCAAGCAGTTCGCCGGCACCGTGCACGACCGCTTCGACGTGATCGGCTTCGACCCCCGCGGCACCGGCGACAGCTCCCCGGTCGTCTGCTACGACGACAAGCAGCACGACGCCCTCAACCAGACGGACGCCCCGCTCGACCCGGCCACCCGCAGGGCCGAGCACGTCAAGCAGGCCACCGAGCACGCCGCCGCCTGCCAGGCCAAGGCCGGCAAGCTGCTGCCCTTCGTCGGCACCCGCAACACCGCCCGCGACCTGGACGTGCTGCGCGCCGCGGTCGGCGACAAGCAGCTCAACTACCTCGGCATCTCCTACGGGACGTACCTCGGCGCGCTCTACGCCGAGGAGTTCCCGAAGAACACCGGCCGGCTGATCCTGGACGGCGCCGTCGACCCCGGCCAGGACCGGCTCGACCACGGGGTCGACCAGCAGGTCGGCTTCGAGAAGTCCTTCGAGCGCTTCGCCGTCGACTGCGTGGAGAACCACGCCGACACCTGCCCGCTCGGCAAGGACGAGACCAAGGCCGCCAAGAAGGCCGCCGATTTCCTCGACGGGCTGTACGACCACCCGCTGACCACCAAGGACGGCCGCAAGCTCGGCCGCGACCAGGCCTGGACGGGCACCATCTCGCTGCTCTACGGCGACGAGAAGACCTCCTGGGAGTACCTGCGCAACTCCCTCGGCTGGGCGATGATGCGAGGCAAGGGCGACTACCTGCTGGCCTTCGCCGACGACTACAACGGCCGGGACGAGAACGGCCACTACAGCCCGCTGGACGAGGCCAACAGCGCGATCAGCTGCGCCGACTCCGCCCGCCCCGCGCCCACCCCCGAGCACGCCAAGGCCGCCGTGGACCGGCTGCTCGCCGAGGCGCCGCTGATCTCCAAGGGCGTCACGGTGGACGACTACAGCGAGGCCGGCTGCGCCTACTGGCCGTTCAAGACCACGGAGACGCCGCACGCCGTCCGGGCCGAGGGCAGCGCACCGATCCTGGTGGTCGGCACCACCGGCGACCCGGCCACCCCGTACGCCTCCGCCGAGGCGCTGGCCAAGGGCTTCGCCAACGCCACCCTGCTCACCCGGGTCGGCGAGGGCCACGGCGCCTTCGGCCGGGGCAACTCCTGCGTCGACGAGGCCCTGGCGGCCTACCTGACCGCGGGCACGATGCCGGCCCCGGGCACCCGTTGCGGCTGAGCCTGCGCAGGTGGGGGAGGGCGCGCTGACGCAAGAGCGTCAACATCACAACTTGATAGCTCGTCCGGATGAATTCGGCGCGCGCCCTCCCCAACTGATGACGGCTCAACTACCTTTGAGGCGCTGACCGACCGACGCCCGCGCGCCCCTCGCCAGCCCCCATTCCGCCTGTTCACCACCCACTCCACCGGCACCTTCCCGCCCTCACGAGGAGGACCCGCTGGCCAGCGAGATCCCGTCACAGCGGCTCGACGTCAGAACCGAGCCGACACTCCTCGGGTTGCACCGCTTCAACGAAGCCGACGCCGGCGCCGCCGAGGAGGCCCTGCTGGCCTGCTGCGGCAGCCACCGCTGGGCCCTGCGACTCACCGCGCACCGGCCCTACCCCGACATAGAGTCCCTGCTGGCCGCCGCCAGCGAGGCCTCCTACGACCTCCGCCCGGCCGACCTGGCCGAGGCGCTGGCGGACGAGAGCTGGATGCCGCAGCCGCTGGTCGGCATGCGGGCCCCCGGCAGCCAGGCCGCGCACACCGCGCTGCGGGCGGCGCACGCCGCGTACGAGGCCAGGTTCGGCCACGTCTTCGTGGTCTGCCTGGAGGGGGTCGCCCCGGAGGAGATGCTCGACACCGTGCTCTCCTCCATCCGCACCCGCCTCGCCAACGACCCGGACGAGGAGCGGCTGATCTCGGCCGACGAACTCCGCCGGATCGCCCTCAGCCGGCTGGAGCACCTGGTCGCCACCCACACGGCGGCCGCGGCCCACTAGAACTCACCCGTCCGGGTGGCTTCGCCCGCGAATCCGCCCGGACGGGTGAGTCCGGCCCTCCCGCGCCCCGCACCGTCCGGTGCGGGGCGCGAGCATGCCGTCACCCATCGTGATGATCCCGGGCTTGGTTCCCGCCCCGCTAGGCCAGAAGTGCCTGATTGATCACACCTGGGGCCCCCGGAGGCGGTTCGCAACGAGGCGTCGATAGGATGCTGGCGGCCGGTGGACCGTACCCGGCCGGGCTGACCGACACCGAAGCCGGCCGAGCCCCCAATCGCTTCCGGAGGGTTTTTCCGTGCCGGCTGGAACGCTGTACCGCGGCCGGGAAGGCATGTGGAGCTGGGTGGCTCATCGAGTCACCGGCGTCCTCATCTTCTTCTTCCTGTTCGCCCACGTCCTGGACACCGCCCTCGTGCGAGTGTCGCCGGAGTCCTACGACACCGTCATCCAGACGTACAAGACTCCCCTCGTGAACCTGATGGAGTACGGCCTGGTGGCCGCCATCCTGTTCCACGCCCTGAACGGCCTGCGGGTCGTCGCGGTGGACTTCTGGGCCAAGGGCCCGAAGTACCAGAAGCAGATGCTCTGGACCGTCGTCGGAGTCTGGGTCGTCCTGATGGCCGGTTCCTTCTACGGGATCCTCCAGCACACGCTGATCTCCTGGTTCGGGAAGTGAGCCGAGACATGTCCACGGAAATCTCCGACGCCATCGTCGTCCCGTCCAAGCAGGCGCACACCGGCAAGGGACTGGGCACCGGCAACCCGGCCGACGCGTTCGTCATCGAGCCTCCGCGCCAGCGGAGCAAGAAGACCCCGCGCCGCACCCGCACCAACTTCGAGATGCTGGCCTGGCTCTTCATGCGCCTGTCCGGCATCGTCCTGGTCGTGCTGATCCTCGGCCACCTGCTGATCATGCTGGTGCTCGACGGCGGCGTCTCCAAGATCGGCTTCGCCTTCGTGGCCGGCCGCTGGGCCTCGCCGTTCTGGCAGGGCTGGGACCTCCTCATGCTCTGGCTCGCCATGCTGCACGGCGCGAACGGCATGCGTCAGGTCATCAACGACTACGCCGAGAAGGACTCGACCCGGCTCTGGCTGAAGGGCCTCATGGGTACCGCCACGGTCTTCACCGTGCTGCTCGGCACCCTGGTGATCTTCACCTTCGACCCGAACATCTAATCGGAAATCGACAGAGGCCAGAGGCGAGTTAACCCCCCATGCAGATTCACCAGTACGACACCGTCATCGTCGGCGCCGGCGGCGCCGGCATGCGCGCGGCCATCGAGTCGACGCAGCGCAGCCGCACCGCCGTCCTGACCAAGCTCTACCCGACCCGGTCCCACACCGGCGCGGCCCAGGGCGGCATGTGCGCCGCCCTCGCCAACGTCGAGGAGGACAACTGGGAGTGGCACACCTTCGACACGGTCAAGGGTGGTGACTACCTGGTCGACCAGGACGCCGCCGAGATCATGTGCAAGGAGGCCATCGACGCCGTCCTCGACCTGGAGAAGATGGGCCTGCCCTTCTCCCGCACCGAGCAGGGCCGGATCGACCAGCGCCGCTTCGGCGGTCACTCCCGCAACCACGGCGAGGCCCCGGTCCGCCGCTCGTGCTACGCGGCCGACCGCACCGGCCACATGATCCTCCAGACGCTGTTCCAGAACTGCGTCAAGCACGGCGTCGAGTTCTTCAACGAGTTCTACGTCCTCGACCTGCTGATCAACGAGGGCAAGACGGCCGGCGTCGTCGCCTACGAGCTGGCCACCGGCGAGATCCACGTCTTCCAGGCCAAGTCGGTCGTGTTCGCCTCCGGCGGCACCGGCAAGTTCTTCAAGGTCTCCTCCAACGCCCACACCCTCACCGGTGACGGCCAGGCCCTGGTCTACCGCCGCGGCCTGCCGCTGGAGGACATGGAGTTCTTCCAGTTCCACCCGACGGGCATCTGGCGCATGGGCATCCTGCTCACCGAGGGCGCCCGCGGCGAGGGCGGCATCCTGCGCAACAAGGACGGCGAGCGCTTCATGGAGCGCTACGCCCCCGTCATGAAGGACCTCGCGTCCCGTGACGTCTGCTCCCGCGCGATCTACACCGAGATCCGCGAGGGCCGCGGCTGCGGTCCTGAGGGCGACCACGTCTACCTGGACCTCACCCACCTGCCGCCGGAGCAGCTGGACGCCAAGCTGCCGGACATCACCGAGTTCGCGCGCACCTACCTCGGCATCGAGCCCTACACGGACCCGATCCCGATCCAGCCCACCGCGCACTACGCCATGGGCGGCATCCCGACCAACGTCGAGGGTGAGGTCCTGCGCAACAACACGGACATCGTCCCGGGCCTGTACGCGGCCGGCGAGGTCGCCTGCGTGTCCGTGCACGGCGCCAACCGCCTGGGCACCAACTCGCTGCTGGACATCAACGTGTTCGGCCGTCGCGCGGGCATCGCCGCCGCCGACTACGCCAACGGGCACGAGTTCGTCGAGCTGCCCGAGAACCCGGCCGAGAAGGTCCAGGCCCTGGTCGACGGCCTTCGCGAGGGCACCGGCACCGAGTCCGTGGGGCAGATCCGCAAGGAGCTGCAGGAGAGCATGGACGCCAACGCCATGGTCTACCGCACCGGCGCCACCCTGAAGCAGGCGGTCGAGGACATCGCCGCGCTGAAGGAGCGCTACAAGAACGTCTCCATCCAGGACAAGGGCTTCCGGTACAACACGGACCTGCTGGAGGCCGTCGAGCTGGGCAACCTGCTCGACCTGGCCGAGGTGCTGGCCGTCTCCGCGCTGGCCCGCGAGGAGTCCCGCGGCGGCCACTACCGCGAGGACTTCCCGACCCGTGACGACGTGAAGTTCATGCAGCACACCATGGCGTACCAGGAGGTCGCCGCCGACGGCAGCACCTCCATCCGCCTCGACTACAAGCCGGTCGTCACGACCCGCTACCAGCCGATGGAGCGTAAGTACTGATGAGCACTCCGACCGTGGAGAAGCACTCGGCCGCTCTGGACGCGGTCGAAGCCGGTGCCGTCCAGCCGATCACCGTCACCTTCCGGATCCGCCGGTTCAACCCGGAGGAGCACCCGGACCCGGTGTGGGTGGACTACCAGCTGACGATGGACCCGAAGGAGCGCGTCCTGGACGCGCTCAACAAGATCAAGTGGGAGCAGGACGGCACCCTCACCTACCGCCGTTCCTGCGCCCACGGCATCTGCGGCTCCGACGCCATGCGGATCAACGGCCGCAACCGGCTGGCGTGCAAGACCCTGATCAAGGACGTCAACCCGGAGAAGCCGATCACGATCGAGGCCATCAAGGGCCTGACGGTCCTCAAGGACCTGGTCGTGGACATGGACCCGTTCTTCCAGGCGTACAAGGACGTCATGCCGTTCCTCATCACCAAGGGGAACGAGCCGACCCGCGAGCGCCTGCAGTCCGCCGAGGACCGCGAGCGCTTCGACGACACCACCAAGTGCATCCTGTGCGCCGCGTGCACGTCGTCCTGCCCGGTGTTCTGGAACGACGGCCAGTACTTCGGCCCGGCCGCCATCGTCAACGCGCACCGCTTCATCTTCGACTCGCGCGACGAGGGTGCCGAGCAGCGTCTGGAGATCCTCAACGACCGTGAGGGCGTGTGGCGCTGCCGCACCACCTTCAACTGCTCCGAGGCCTGCCCGCGTGGCATCGAGGTCACCAAGGCGATCCAGGAAGTGAAGCGGGCGCTGGTCACCCGCCGCTTCTGATCCCGGCCTGACGACGCGAAGGCCCCCGCCCGATCCTCCGATCGGGCGGGGGCCTTCGCGCGTCTCAGCGCAGGGCGCCGAGGTCGGTCGGCGCGGACCAGCCGCTGTACCGCACCAGGTGCCGGTCGGCCGTCACCGCCCACAGGTCGGGCAGGCCGTCGCCGTCACCGTCGCCCGCGCTGTCGAGCGTCGGGTAGGCGGCGGTGGTGAAACCGGTGGCCACCACGTTCGCCGAGGCGTCGGCGAGGGCGGAGTAGTCGAAGGTGCCGTCGGCCCGCTTGGGGATCGGGTACGCGTGCAGCTCACCGGTGGCCCGGTCACGCGCCCAGAGGGCGAGGTTCCCGGCCGCGTCCGGGCCGGGGGCGACCAGGTCGTAGCCGCCCCAGTTGCCGGAGGTAGTGAGCTTGCGGACCTGCTGGTGGCCGAAGCCGAAGTCCCCGCCGGAGTGCAGCCAGAGGTTGCCGTTCTCGACGGTCACCAGCGCCGGGGCGAAGCCGCCGGCCGCCGGGCCGAACGCGACGATCTGCTCCGCCTTCGACCAGTTGGAGGCGTAGTCCGCGGGGCAGTCCACACTCGTACCCGTCTCGTCCACGCAGTCGGTCGAGCGCGAGGCACCGCCCATGCCTCGGCTGAAGGAGCCGTAGTCGAAGTTCCGGTACAGGTCGAGGTAGCCCGAGCCGGGCTGGTGGATGAACAGGTCGTCCGAGGACGGCGCGTGGTAGTCCGTCCAGCCGCGGTGGGCGATCCGGTACGACGCCCAGCCGTTGTGGCCGGGCGAGGCGACCGCCCGGATCGTCGCGTGCGGTGTGGTGTCGGACGCGTTCGCGCTGATGTACTGCAGGTTGCCCTGCGCGTCCGGCAGCAGGAGGTCCGCGCTGCCGTCCCCGTCGACGTCGCCGAGGGTCTTCGGCGGGTTCGGGTTCGACGGGGCGAAGAAGGTGTAGGACGACGGGGTGACGTTGCCGGCGTTGTCGATCACCTGGACGTTGAGGGAGTTGGTGCCCCAGTCCATGACCTTCGCGCTGACGGTCGCCGTGCCGTCGGCCGCCGGCTTGACCGCGTCGGGCGAGTCGCAGCCGCCGACGCCCAGCATCCGGAAGCCGTATCGGATGCAGGCGACGCCGGAAGCCGTGCCGCCGGTCGGTGCCGGGTCGGCCCCCGCGAGGACGAAGGTGCCGAACTGGCCCGCGTACTTGGTGGCGGGGCCGCTCTCCGGGAAGTCGGTCGAGGAGACCGTGACGGTCGCGCCCGTGGTGTCCACGGAGAAGTGGCAGTCCGCCGACGGGGCGGAGAGCTGGGTGCCCTGGAGGGCCCAGGCGTGCCAGGCGTAGCTGTGGCCGTCCACCAGGCCGGGGACCTTGACGCTCGCCCGCTGGCCGTAGGCCTGGGCCTCGCCGGTGTACACCGGGTCCTGGGCGCCGGTGGTCTCGTCCCGGACGCTGAACCGGGCGCCGGTGCCGGTGACGTCGGCGACCAGCTGCGGGCCGTACGTGGTCCGTCCGCTCCAGAGCGGAGCCGTCGTCGGGTCGCAGGCCCTGGTGACGTAGTCACCGCCCTGCTCGGTGCCCAGGACGGCCGGTGCGGTGTCCGCCACGGCCGCCGTCGGCACCGTGAGCAGGCCCGCGGCCACCGTCGCCGCGGCCAGTGCCCCGAGCCTGCGCGCATGTGTGCTCTTCATCAAGGAATCCCCACCCTCGGTCGGCAGATCTGTTCGATACGTGCACGAGCGGTGAGGATCCTGCCAGTGGGGACTGACAGCGGCAAGGGATTTCAGTCGGTGGCCGGGGTGCGGCGCGCGGCGCGCAGGCCGCGCACGCCGATGCCGCCGACGGCGATGCCGAGGACGAAGGAGGTGACGGCGAGGAGGAGGTGGATCCAGAAGAACGCCGTGGGCTGGGAGTGGTCGCCGTCGGTGAAGGCCTGGCCGCCGGAGTCCTTCCAGAGGTTCTTCACGAAGGTCGTCCAGATGATGATCGACCAGACCCCGAAGGCGGTCAGGAACCAGGAGGTGCGACGGCTGAGCTTCATGGGGGTCCTCGGCGTGTGAAGGCGGTGTGCGTCCCCAGTATGCGCGGGCCGCCGATCGGCGTAGGGCGGGCCCCTCCTGCGGAGGACGGGCCGCGGGGGGCGGGCACCGGAGGCCGGGAGTGGGTACGGTCACCTGGTGTCCACACCCCGACTGACGTTCGCGCGCCTGTGCGCCGCGGTCACCGCGGCCTTACCGGTACTGCTCGCCGCCCCGGCGGGCGCGGCTCCGCAGCAGCCGCCCCCGTCGGCCGCGATCGGCGGCGAGCGGCTGGGGCTCCCCGGGGTGCAGGTCGCCCCGATGGCGGGCGCCCCGTCGCTGCCCGGCGATCTCACCGGGCAGTCCTGGATCGTCTCCGACCTGGCGTCAGGGGACGTCCTGGCGGCCAGCAACCCGCATCTGCGGCTGCCCCCGGCGAGCACCCTGAAGATCCTCTTCGCGGACACCGTGCTGCCCAAGTTCGACCGCAACGCGGTGCACCGGGTGGCCGACGAGGAGATCCAGGGGATCGGCCCCGGCAGCAGCCTGGTCGGTATCAAGGAGGACCTGGACTACCGGGTCGAGGACCTGTGGCGCGGGGTGTTCCTGAGCTCCGGCAACGACGCGGTGCACGTCCTGGCGCACATGAACGGCGGCATCCGGCAGACCGTCACCGAGATGCAGGCCCGCGCCGACACGCTCCAGGCACGCGACACCAGGGTGGTCTCCCCGGACGGCTACGACATGGATGGCCAGGTCTCCTCGGCCTACGACCTGTCGCTGTTCGCCCGGGCCGGCCTGCGCAACGCGGACTTCCGGACGTACTGCGCGACCCGGGACGCGATGTTCCCGGGCGCCGTCGACCGCACCACCGGCCGGCGCGGCAGCTTCGGGATCGCCAACACCGACCGGCTGCTGGGCAAGTACCCGGGTCTGATCGGCGTGAAGAACGGCACCACCACCAACGCCGGCTCGACCTTCGTCGGCGCCGCCGAGCGGGGCGGCCGCACCCTGCTGGTGACGGTGATGCACCCGGCGAGCTACCAGAAGGTCTACGACGAGACGGCGGCCCTGCTGGACTGGGGCTTCGCCGCGGCCGGCAAGGTCCAGCCGGTCGGCAGGCTGGTCGACGAGGTCCCGCCCGTCGGCGCCGCGCCGACCGCCCGGGCCGATGGCGCCGCGCCGACCGCCCAGGCCGGTGGCGCCGAGGAAACGCCCGCGCCGCCGCCCGTCGCCGCGGCAGCCGCCCCGGCGGTCGCGGCGCCCGCGGCGACGGGCGGCGGCGACGGGCTCGCCCTCGGCGGTTGGACGGCCGTGGTGCTGGCCGGGGTCGCGCTCGGGTACGGCGCGGTGGTGCTGTGGCGGCGCTCCGTCGGCTGATCCGCGGAGCCGCGAGAGGGTCCGGTCTCAGTCCTGGGGCCGGACCTCTCCGTTCGCCTTCCCGTTCCCCTTCTTCCGCCGCTCGGCCCGGGCGGCCTGCTCCGCCGCGTCCGCCTCCGCCGCCCGCTGTGCCTCGTCGGCCGCCTCCAGCAGTGCCCGCCCGTGCGCCCTGGTCCGTTCCCGGGCCGCCACCGGGTCGGCCGTCGCCGTCCAGGCCACGCAGTACATCAGCAGCCGGGAGACGAAGTTGATCCACAGCAGCAGCGCCACCGGAGTGGCGAACGCCCCGTACACGCTCCGTCCGGCGATCGAGCCCAGGTAGGAGGCGAGCAGGAGCTTCAGCAGTTCGAAGCCGACCGAGCCGATCAGCGCGCCCTGCACCAGGTCCCGGCGGCGCTGGTCGGTGATCCCGGGGAAGGGCGCCAGCAGGTAGGCGAAGAGCAGCATGTCGCACGCTATGGCGATCAGCACGCCGACCGCGGTCAGCAGGTATCCGCTGTTGAGGCCGATCGCGTCGGCGATCCGGCCGGCCAGCGTGGTCCCGGCGGCGGATGCGGCCAGCGAGAACAGCGAGACCAGGCCGAGGCCGGCCAGCACCGCCACGTCCCAGGCCTTGCGCAGCACCGGGTTGCCGTCCTCGTGGGGCAGCTGCCACAGGTCCCGGATGGAGGTGCGCATGGTGTCCACCCAGCCGAGGCCGGAGACCAGCAGCAGCGCCCCGCCGACCAGGCCGACGGTGCCCGCGTTGGACACCAGGGCGGGCAGGTCGACCGCGTCGGAGATCCCCGGCAGCTGGTCGGAGACGTGCTCCTGCAGCTCGTGCACCCGGCTGTCGCTCAGCGCCGCGGCGGCGATCGCCAGACCCACCGTGAGCAGCGGGAAGAGGGCGAGGAAGCCGAAGAAGGTGACGGCGCCGGCCAGCCGGTTGCCCCGGGCGGCGGTGAGGTACTCGTACACCAGGTACGGGCGGCTGCGCAGCACCCGGGCCACGAGCGGGCCGACGACCGGCAGGCGGGTCAGGAAGTCCACCCACCGGTTATACCGGCATGTCCCCCGAACGGGCGTCAGATCGGGTCTACCGCTTGACGAGTCGACGGGCCTTGGCGAGGGCGCGGACCGCCTGGTAGGCGCCGTAGCGGCCGTGGCTGAGCAGTTCGGTGCGCACGCCGTCCACGCCGGACGGCGGGCGGTAGCCGGCCGGCCGCAGCCGGGCGCAGTGCTCGGCGGCGCGGCGGAAGTACTCGCGGCGGTCGCCGGACGGGACCCGGCCGGGCTTGGAGACCACGGTGTTGAGGTGGTGCAGCATCCGGCCGTAGACGACCGGGCGCCAGCGCTCCAGGTCGGGGCGGCGGTCGAGGAAGGCGAAGACCAGGTCGTACTGGTCGAACACGTCGAAGTGCTTGCGGCTGGCGGTGGCCAGGATGTTGCCGCCCTCCTGGCGCTGGCGGTAGTGCACGCCGACCCGGTCGAGCAGGGTGATCCGGGCGGCGGCGAGCAGCGCCGGGTACGTCCAGGGGGTGTCCTCGTAGTAGCCGGCCGGGAAGACCAGCCGCTGCTCGGTGACGAAGCCCCGGCGGTAGGCCTTGTTCCAGACGACCTGGAGCAGGTCGAGCAGGTCGGGGCGGGCGTCGAGGTCGAAGACGTCCGGGGAGGCGGCGCCGAAGACGTGCGCGGAGGCGGCCCGGGTGATCCGGCCGTCGGCGTAGGTGCGGGCGTAGTCGTAGACCAGGACGTCCGGGTCACCCGTGGCGGTGAGCCGCTCGTCGACGTGCTTCAGCAGTCCGGGGGTCAGGGTGTCGTCGCTGTCGAGGAAGATCACGTAGTCCCCGGTGGCGACCTCCAGGCCGGCGTTGCGGGCCCGGCCGAGGCCGACGTTCTCCGGCAGGTGCAGCACCCGGATCCGGGCGTCGGCGGCGGCCGCCTCGTCCAGCATGGCGCCGCAGCGGTCCGGGGAGCGGTCGTCCACCGCGATCAGTTCGAAGTCCGGGCCGTCCTGGGAGAGCACCGAATCGAGGCATTCGCCGAGGTAGTCCTGGACCTGGTATACGGGGACGATCACGCTGAAACGGGCCACGGGCCCAGCGTAGTGGTCCCCCGGTGGGCGAGGTCCCCGGAGGTAGGATCGGGGGCGCACGTACGCACCGATCCAAGTGCGGCCAGGCCCCGTACGGGCTGCCACGCTCCTCCAGAGAAAGGCCTGCGTAGCCGATGGCTCCCCGCCTCTCCATCGTCGTCCCGATCTACAACGTCGAGCGCTACCTCGTGGAATGCCTCGACTCGATCGCCGCCCAGACCTTCACGGACTTCGAGTGCGTCATGGTCGACGACGGTTCGAAGGACGGCAGCGCGGCGCTCGCCGAGGCGTACGCGGCCAAGGACTCCCGGTTCCGGCTGGTCCGACAGGTGAACAAGGGCCTCGGCGCGGCCCGCAACACCGGCATCCGGCACATCGACCCGGACTCCGAGTTCCTGTGCTTCGTGGACAGCGACGACTCGATGCCGCCCAGCGCGTACGAGCTGATGATCAACACGCTGGACGAGACCGGCTCGGACTTCTGCACCGGCAACGTGCTGCGCTTCCGCGCCGTCGGCTACTACCCGTCGACCGGCCACCTGAAGCCGTTCAAGGAGACCAGGCTCAAGACCCACATCACCGAGATCCCGGCGCTGGTCACCGACCGCACCGCGTGGAACAAGGTGTACCGCCGCTCGTTCTTCGACGCGGCCGGCCTGCTCTACCCCGAGGGCATCCTGTACGAGGACGCCCCGGTCAGCGTGCCGCACCACTACCTGGCGAAGAGCGTGGACGTGCTCTCCGAGCCGATCTACCACTGGCGCGAGCGCGAGGTCGGCGAGATGTCGATCACGCAGATGCGCACCAACCCGAAGGGCCTGATCGACCGGGTCGCCTCGGTCGAACTGGTCCGCGCCTGGCTGCTGAAGCAGACCGAGCCGCGCTTCGCCGAGTACCTGCGCTCCTACGACGAGAACACCCTCGTCGAGGAGATCCCGATGTTCTTCTGGTCCCTCGTGGAGGGCGACAAGGAGTACCGGGACGCCTACCTCCAGCACGTCGGCCGGCTGCTCCGGGCGATCGGCGCCGAGCAGGTCGCCAAGCTGCGCGCGCCGGTGCGGCTGAAGTACCACCTGACCCTGTCGGGCCGGATGGACGAGCTGGTCGAGCAGATCACCTACGAGCGCGAGAGCGGCGGCGGCGTCCAGGCCCGCGGTCTGCTGCGCCCGTACGCCGACTACCCGTTCCTGCGCGGTGGGCGCAAGAGCGTGCCGGCCGGGGTGCTCAAGCTGGACAACTCGCTGGTCATCCGCAGCCGGCTGTACGACAGCTCCTGGGTGGACGGCAAGCTCCGGTTGACCGGGCACGCGTACCCGGAGCAGCTGGGCGCGGCCGGCAAGCACGACATGGTCCGCACCCTGGTGCTGCGCGAGGCCAAGGGCCGCCGGGTCATCGCGGTGCCGATGAAGACCACGTACGCCCCCCAGGCCACCGCGAGCTGCCGGCACGACCTGTACAGCTGCGACTGGTCCGGCTTCACCGTGTCCGTCGACCCGAGGAAGCTCCGGCACCGCGGCCAGTGGAAGGACGGCAACTGGCGCGTCCTGGTGGCCGGCGCGGGCAAGGGCGGGGTCTACAAGGGCCGGATCTCGGCGGGCCGGAACGACAGCGCGCTGTTCCTGCCGTGGCACTGGGTCGAGCCGGACGTGCGGATCGTGCCGTGGGTCCGGGACAACTTCGTCTACCTCCGGGTGGAGACGGTCAAGGCCCGGGTGACCGGCCTGGCCGCGCAGGGCGACCGGGTGGAGGTCTCGGGCGCGGCCCGCTCCGGCCCGAGCTTCGCCGGGGCGCGGCTGCGGCTCACCCACGCCGAGTCGGACCGCCACGTGACCTTCCCGCTGGAGCTGGGCGCTCCGGTCGGCTCGCTCCAGCCGTTCACCGCGGTCTTCCCGGTCGCCGAGCTGACCGCCGTCCGCGAGGCCTGGGCCGAGCTGGACCCGGTGGCCGCCGAGCGCAGCCGCGACCACTGGACCGGCGCGCTGCTGCTGGCCGACGGCAGCACCGTCCCGCTGGCCTGGGACGACCGCAACGCCCCCGAGCGGCTGCACCTGGCGCTGAACCCGCAGGCCCCGGTCGCCGAGCGCCGGGCCCTCTACTCCAAGCCCTCCCCCGAGGGGCACCTCCAGTTCGCCGACCAGGTGCTCCAGCCGCTGGTGGACGAGGTCTCCTCGCGCGGCGCCGACGGCTTCCTGCTGAGCGGCTCGTTCCCGCTGCCCGGCGCGCACCGCTGGGAGCTGGTGGTCCGTCACAAGTGGCGCGAGGAGGAGCACGCCTACCCGGTGGAGATCTCGGACGGCCGGTTCCGCACCGCGCTGCCCGCCGTGCCGACGGCCTCCTTCGCCGGCCGGGTGCCGCTCTCCCGGGGCATCTGGCACGTCGTGTTCCGTCCGGTCGGGGTGCCGGTGCCCGAACTGCCGGACGCCGCCGCGCTGGTCGCCCCGGACTGCTTCGACGCCCTGCCGGTCGTGGTGGAGTCCCGCGGCAAGCGGATACTGCTGGAGCGCCGCCGCCACGACGGCCTGTCGCTGCTGTCGGACTCGGTGCTGCTGCCCGAGGAGCGGGCCCGCTACCGCCAGCGCCAGCTGCAGAGCGTGGACTACCCGGCCGCCCGCCGGCTGCCGCTGCGCGACGCGGTGGTGTACCACACCGGCAAGTACGGCGCGTACGCCGACTCGCCCCGGGCGGTCCACGAGGAGCTGGTCCGCCGCGGCCTGCCGCTGGAGCACCTGTGGGGCACCGACGACATGCAGGCCGAGCTGCCGCGGACCGCGAGCGCGCTGCGGTACCGCGGCCCGGAGTGGTACGAGGCGCTGGCCACCGCCAAGTACATCGTGGCCGGCACCCACCTGCCCGACTTCTTCGTCCGCCGCCCCGACCAGGTGGTCGTCCAGACCTGGCACGGCAGCCCGCTGAAGCAGATCGGCTTCGACTTCGAGAAGGTCTGGTTCACCGACTCCAAGTACCTGAAGAGCCTGGCCCGGGAGGTCCCGAACTGGAGCCTGCTGGTGGCCGGCAACCGCTGGTCCGCCCCGGTGCTGCGGCGCGCCTTCGACTTCAAGGGCGAGATCCTGGAGAGCGGTTCGCCCCGGAACGACCTGCTGTTCGCGGCCGACCGGGAGAAGACCGCCGAGCAGGTCCGGGAGCGGCTCGGCCTGCCCGAGGGCAAGAAGGTCGTGCTCTACGCGCCGACCTGGCGCGAGGACCGGCGCCGGCCCGACGACGGTTACCAGATCGACCTGCGGATCGACCTGGCGGCGGCCAGGGCCGCGCTCGGCGACGACCAGGTGCTGCTGGTGCGCCGGCACCACCTGATGTGCGGCCAGATCCCGGGCGCCGGCAACGGCTACGTCTGGGACGTCGGCAGCTACCCCGACATGGCGGAGCTGCTGCTGATCGCCGACGTCCTGGTGACCGACTACTCGGCGAGCGTCTTCGACTTCGCGTCGACCGGCAAGCCGATCGTGCTCTTCACCTACGACCTGGAGCACTACCGGGACAACCTGCGCGGCTTCAGCCTGAACTTCGAGGCCGAGGCGCCCGGCCCGATGCCGGCCACCTCCGAGGAGCTCGTCTCCGTGCTCGGCCGGTTGGACGAGGTCGCGGCGGAGTACGCCGACCGGGCCACCGCGTTCCGCGAGGCGTACTGCGACCTGGACGACGGCAAGGCCGCCGCCCGGGTGGTCGACGCGATGCTCCGCAAGGAGTAGTCCTCCGCGTGCGCTCCGGCGGGCGCCCGGCACCGGACGGTGCCGGGCGTCGGGCCGGGCACCGTGCGCCGGACTACGGCTGCGCGGCCCGCCGGACGGTCGAACTCGGCGGGCGGGGAGGCCGGTTCACCCTCCGGCCCACACTCCGGTCCGTGCTGCGGCGCACGCCCCGGTTCACCCGAACGGGTAGCTCCGCCAGGGCCGCCAGACCTCGTCCGCACCGAAGCGGGAGAGGCCGAAGCCCGGCACCGGGAAGTCCGCCCGGAAGTCGCGCGCCTGCTCGTACGCCTGGTCCAGCACGTCGTCCGGCAGACCGTGAGCGACCGTCACGTGCGGGTGGTACGGGAAGGCCAGCTCGCGGGCCAGCGGGCCGGAGCGGACGTCCGCCTCCAGCAGCCGGCACTCCTGCGCGCCCTCCTCGACCCGGACGTACACCACCGGGGAGACCGGGCGGAAGGTCCCGCTGCCGTGCAGCAGCATCCGGAACGGCCGGTGCGCGGCCGCCACCGCCGCCAGGTGCTCCTCGATCTTCGGCAGCAGCTCGGCGGGCACCTCGGTCGGCGGCAGCAGGGTGACGTGCGTGGGTATCGACCGGGCCAGCGGGTCGCCGTGCCCGGCCCGGGCGTCCTGGACCGCCGTGCCGTACGGGTCCGGGACGCTCACGGACACGCCGATGGTGACGACCTCGGGGAGGTCGCCACCATCGGGCAGGCGTGTGAGGGGAGTCACCGCTTGGCGGCCGGGAGGAAGCCGATCCGGTCGTACACCGTCTCCAGCGTCACCGACGCCACCTCACGGGCCTTCTCGGCGCCGATCGCCAGTACCCGGTCCAGCTCCGCCGGGTCGTCCAGGAAGCTGCGGGTGCGCTCCTGGAACGGGGTCACCCACTCGGTGAACAGCTCGGCCAGCTCGGTCTTCAGGGCGCCGTACATCTTGCCCTCGAAGTGCTCGACCAACTGGTCCACCGACTGGCCGCTGAGCGCGGAGTGGATGCGCAGCAGGTTGGAGACGCCCGGCTTGCCCTCCTCGTCGTAGGAGACGACGGTGCCGGTGTCGGTGACGGCGCTCTTGAACTTCTTGGCGCTGGCCTTCGGCTCGTCCAGCAGGCTCACCAGACCCTTGGGCGAGGAGGCCGACTTGCTCATCTTGACGGCCGGGTCCTGGAGGTCCTGGATCTTCGCCGTCTCCTTGAGGATGTACGGCTTCGGGACCGTGAAGGTCGGGCTGTAGCGGGTGTTGAAGCGCTCGGCGATGTCGCGGGTGATCTCCACGTGCTGGCGCTGGTCCTCGCCGACCGGGACGGCGTCCGCCTGGTAGAGCAGGATGTCCGCGATCTGCAGGATCGGGTAGGTGAACAGGCCGACCGTGGTGCCCTCGGCACCGTAGCGGGAGGACTTGTCCTTGAACTGGGTCATCCGGGAGGCCTCGCCGAAGCCGGTGAGGCAGTTCATCACCCAGGCGAGCTGCGCGTGCTCGGGCACGTGCGACTGGACGAACAGGGTGCAGTTGTCCGGGTCCAGGCCCGCGCCGAGCAGCTGGGCGGCGGAGACCCGGGTGTTCTCGCGCAGCGTCACCGGGTCCTGCGGCACCGTGATCGCGTGCAGGTCGACGACCATGTAGAAGGCGTCGTTGGCCTTCTGGAGGTCCACCCACTGGCGCACCGCGCCCAGGTAGTTGCCGAGGTGGAACGAGCCGGAGGTGGGCTGGATGCCGGAGAGCACCCGGGGACGGTCCTTGACCGGACCAGTGACCGCTGCGTTGACCATGCGCGCCATTGTTCCAGTTCCACCACTCGCTCAGGAAACCTCCGCCCCCGGAGGCTCGGCCAGTGTGACCGCACTCACCCCCACCCGGGCGATCCGCCGGCCCTCGACCTTGGCCACCGTCAGCAGCACCTCGCCGCCGCCCTCGACCGGGACGCGCACCTGGTCGCCGTCCCTGGGCAGCCGGCCGAGCACGGCCACCAGACAGCCCGCCACCGTCTCGTACGGGCCCTCGGGCAGGACGACGCCGGTCTCCTCGGCGAAGTCGCCGAGGTTGAGCAGGCCGTCCAGCTCCATGCCGCCGCCGGCCAGCCGGCGGGTGGGGGCGGACTCCGGGCGGTCGTACTCGTCCCGGATCTCGCCGATCACCTCCTCGACCAGGTCCTCCAGGGTGACGATCCCGGCGGTGCCGCCGTACTCGTCCACCACGATGGCCAGGTGGTGGCCCTCCCGGCGCATCTCGCCCATCGCCTCCAGCACCAGCTTGGTGCCGGGCAGCAGCTTGACCGGGCGGGCGAGGTCGCGGACCTTGACGGCCTGCTCGCCGCGCGCGCCGTACAGGTCGCGGACGTGGACGAAGCCGACCACCGCGTCGGCGCTGCCCTCGACCACCGGGTAGCGCGAGTGCGGGGAGGTGTCGGCCTGGTGCCGGACGGCGGCCAGCGGGCGCTCGGCGTCCAGGAAGGTCACCTCGGTGCGCGGGACCATCACCTCGCGCAGCTGGCGCTCTCCGGCGGAGAACACGTCGGCGATCAACGCCCGTTCGTCGCTCCCGAGTTCGGTGTTGGCGGCGACCAGGCCGCGCAGCTCCTCGGAGCTCATCGAGCCGCGGCCAGCCGTCGGGTCCCCGCCGAGCAGCCGGACCATCAGGTTGGTGGAGTGGCCGAGCAGCCAGATCACCGGCCGCAGCACCACCGACATCACGTCCACCACCGGGGCGGCGACGACCGAGATGGACTCGGCGCGCTGCAGGCCGATCCGCTTGGGGGTCAGCTCGCCCAGCACCAGCGAGGCGTAGCTGATCGCCAGGGTGAGGCCGACCAGGGCCACCGCGTCGGCCATGCCCTCGGACAGCCCGGCCCGGACGAACAGCGGGGCGACCTTGCCGGCCAGGGTGTCCGCACCGAAGGCGGCGGACAGGAAGCCCATGCAGGTCACCCCGACCTGGACGGCGGCCAGGAAGCGGTTGGGGTCGGCCGCCAGGTGCGCGGCGCGGGCCGCGCGCCGGGTCCCGCGCGCTTCCAGCGTCCGGATCTGGCCCTCGCGCAGCGAGATCAGCGAGATCTCGGCGACGTTGAACAGCCCGCCCAGCAGGATGAAGACGAGGACGAGCGCGGCGTCCCCGAGTGTTTCGCTCACAGCGGGCCAGTGTAGGGCGGCCGGAACCCGCCGGAGCCGGACACGACGGCGGCCCCGGGCGGACGCGGCGGCGGATCAGGGGCCGGACACGGCGGCGGCCCGCCGCTTCCGGGAGGGAAGCGGCGGGCCGCCGGTGAAGCCGTGCGGGGCGGGCTCAGATGAGGCCCAGCTCCTGGACCGCGTCGCGCTCCTCGACCAGCTCCTGGACCGAGGCGTCGATGCGGGCGCGCGAGAAGTCGGAGATCTCCAGGCCCTGGACGATCTTGAACTCGCCGTCCTTGGTGGTGACCGGGAACGAGGAGATCAGGCCCTCCGGAACGCCGTAGGAGCCGTCGGAGACGACACCCATGGAGGTCCAGTCGCCCTCGGCGGTGCCGTTGACCCAGGTGTACACGTGGTCGATGGCGGCGTTGGCGGCCGAGGCGGCCGAGGAGGCGCCACGGGCGTCGATGATGGCGGCGCCACGCTTGGCGACGGTCGGGATGAAGTCGTTCTCCAGCCAGCCCAGGTCGCCGCCGACGGCCTCGAAGGCCGGCTTGCCGGCGATCTCGGCCTGGAAGACGTCCGGGTACTGGGTCGCGGAGTGGTTGCCCCAGATGGTGACGCGCTTGATGTCGGAGACCAGGGCGCCGGTCTTGGCGGACAGCTGGCCGACGGCGCGGTTGTGGTCCAGGCGGGTCATCGCGGTGAAGCGCTCGGCCGGGACGTCCGGGGCGTTGCGCTGGGCGATCAGGGCGTTGGTGTTGGCCGGGTTGCCGACGACCAGGACCTTGATGTCGTCCGCGGCGTGGTCGTTGATGGCCTTGCCCTGCGGGCCGAAGATGCCGCCGTTGGCCTGGAGCAGGTCGCCGCGCTCCATGCCCGCGGTGCGCGGACGGGCGCCGACCAGCAGCGCGACGTTGGCGCCGTCGAAGGCCTCGGCCGGCTTGTCGGTGATGGTGATGTCGCGCAGCAGCGGGAAGGCGCAGTCGACGAGCTCCATGGCGGTGCCCTCGGCGGCCTTGAGGCCCTGCGGGATCTCCAGGAGGCGCAGGTTCACCGGCACGTCGGCGCCGAGCAGGTGGCCCGAGGCGATGCGGAAGAGCAGCGCGTAGCCGATCTGACCGGCCGCTCCGGTGATGGTGACGTTGACGGGGGTGCGAGTCATTTCTACCTTCTCCAGCAAATCGCCAGGCGCCCCAGGCACACCGGCGCTGGAGCCAGGATGATCTCTCGACATCGAGAGACCGGCGTCAGGTTATCGCAAAGGGAAGCGTACGCCGGGTGTCCCGGCATGGCTGATGCATCACAGAAGAGAAGAAAGGCGGCCCCCGCCCGCGCCCTGGGTTTCCATGGGCGGGCGGGGGCCGTCACGGGCCCGCGGAGCGGTGCCCGGGGCGCACTCGGCGTCCGGGGCTCAGCACCCGGGGCCTCGGTGCCCGGGGCCTCAGTGCCTGGGCCGGCCCATCAGCTGGCCGATGTTGTCGAGCAGCGGGATCTGCAGCCACGGGTTCGGCTGCGCCACCAGGGTCAGCAGCACGATCGAGATGCCCAGGAAGCTCAGCACGATCACGTCGGTGAAGCGGCTGCGCACCGCCAGCATCCCGACCTCGGGCAGCACCAGTCGCAGCACCGCGCCGAGCAGCACGCCGGCGCCGAGGATCAGCAGCCCGTACTTGAACCCGTCCTTGAAGTCGGCGAACCAGGTGACCGCGAGGCCGGCGCCGACGACCAGCAGGACCAGCGTGATCGGCCACTGCCGCACCGGCAGGGCGTGCTCGCGTCCGAGGGCCGCGGCCGAGCCCTCGGGCGGCAGGGTGCCGGTGGTCTTGACCGGCCTGCGGCGGGACCGTGCCGGTCGCGGTTCAGTCATGCTCGCCGTCCCTGGGGTGTCAGATGCCGGCGCGGCGCTCGGCCGCCTCGACGATGTTGTTGAGCAGCATCGCGCGGGTCATCGGGCCCACGCCGCCGGGGTTCGGGGAGATCCAGCCGGCCACCTCGGCCACGCCCGGGTGCACGTCGCCGACGATCTTGCCCTCGCTGCGGCTGACGCCCACGTCCAGCACCGCAGCGCCCGGCTTGACGTCCTCCGGCTTGACCAGGTGCGGCACGCCGGCGGCGGCCACGATGATGTCGGCCTTGCGCAGGTGGGCGCCGAGGTCCCGGGTGCCGGTGTGGCACAGGGTGACGGTGGCGTTCTCGCTGCGGCGGGTCAGCAGCAGGCCGATCGAGCGGCCGACGGTGATGCCGCGGCCGACCACGACCACCTCGGCGCCGTTGATCTCGACGTCGTGGCGGCGCAGCAGCTCGACGATGCCGAGCGGGGTGCACGGCAGCGGGCCGTCGATGCCCAGGGCGAGCCGGCCGAGCGAGGTCGGGTGCAGGCCGTCGGCGTCCTTGTCCGGGTCCATCAGCTCCAGGACCGGGTTCTGGTCCAGGCCCTTGGGCAGCGGCAGCTGGACGATGTAGCCGGTGCAGGACGGGTCGGCGTTGAGCTCGCGGACGACGTTCTCGACGTCCTCCTGGGTGGCGGTGGCGGGCAGCTCGCGCTGGATCGAGGCGATGCCGACCTCGGCGCAGTCCTTGTGCTTGCCGTTCACGTACCAGCGGCTGCCCGGGTCGTCGCCGACCAGGACGGTGCCGAGGCCGGGCGTGACGCCCTTCGCCTTGAGGGCCGCCACGCGGGTGGCGAGTTCGGACTTGATCGCGGCGGCGGTGGCCTTGCCATCGAGAATCTGGGCAGTCATGACCCCATTCTCCCGGATCGCCGGGGGTCTCCGTACCGAGGGCGGCGGTCCGCTCCGACGAGCGGTCCGGGACGGTGGGGCGGTCCGCCCGGACCGGTACGGGAGGGCGTCCCGGCCGGGGCGGGAGGACGCCCGGCGCCGGGGCGGGAGGACGCCCCGCGAACGGGCGCACGGGCGTCCGGCGAACGGGCGCACGGGTGGGAGCGCAGGTGAACGCGAGGGTGAACGGACGGGTACGAAGGTCCGCCGCACATTGCGGTTGCGCCACAGTCTGGGCCCGGCGCGCGGAACCGGCTGGACACGGCCCCGTCGTCCGGATGACGATAAGCGGGCATTCCCGCCGCGTACCGGCCCGGTGACGGGCCGACGGATCACCGCGGCGGGGCGTACCCGGGGGAAAGAGTCAGTGAGCCGATCACAGCAGAACGAGCAGTCCGACCGCGGCGGCACCGTCCCGCCCGCACCGTACCCGTCGGCCGTCTCGCACCCCTGACGCTCACCACACCGCCGAGCCGCGGCGCCCGTCACCGCCGCCGGGCTGTCACCCCTCTCCGCTAACGTCCCCTTCGGTCGGTGGCCCTACCGACCGACCGCACCGGGCCGTCAGCGTCCCGTCCCCGCGTCCCCGCAACTGCCCGGAGGCATCCATGAGTTACCCGCCCGACCCGAACAACCCGTACGGCCAGCCGCCGGCCGCCCCGCCCGGCTACGGCTACCCGCAGCAGGCCCCGCCGCCGCAGGCCGCCCCGGGCTACGGCTACCCGCAGGCCGCCCCGGCCTACGGGTACGCGCCGGTGGCCCCGGTGTCCATGCCGAGCCTGATGACGGCCGCCCGGGTGCTGCTGTTCATCGTCGGCGGTGTGCAGACGCTCGCCGCGTTCGGCTACGTGATCCTCGGGGCGGTCGCCAAGGACGCCACCAACCAGGTCAGCAAGACCACCAGCGACGACTCGTTCCTCGCGCTGGGCGACGCCGTCGGCGGTGTCCTGATCGTCGTCGGTGTGGTGTTCGGGCTGTTCGCCGCGCTCTCCATCACGCTCGGCGTGAAGTTCGGCAAGGGCGGCAACGCCGTCCGGATCACCACCATCGTGTACGGCTCGCTCGGCGGCCTGGTCGGCCTGCTGATCCTGCTGGGCGCCCTCGGCAGCGGCTCCGCGACGGGTCTGATCGCGGGCCTGCTCTGGCTGGCCGTCAGCATCATCTGGATCACCGCCATGTGCCTCCAGGACAGCGTCAAGTGGTTCAACCGGCCCCGGTACTGACCGGCCGGAACGGCAGAGCGGCCCGGCTCCCTCCTCGGAGGGGGCCGGGCCGCTCTGCCGTTCCGTCACGCCGTCCCGCCGTCGGCGGGACCGGTGTCAGTGGAAGAAGTGCCGCGCACCGGTGAAGTACATGGTCACGCCGGCCTCGGCGGCCGCCGCGACGACCTCCTCGTCGCGGATCGAGCCACCGGGCTGGACGATCGCCTTGACGCCGGCCGCGATCAGGATCGCCGGGCCGTCCGCGAACGGGAAGAAGGCGTCCGAGGCCGCGTAGGAGCCCTTGGCGCGCTCGCCGGCCCGCTCGACCGCGAGCTTGCAGGAGTCCACCCGGTTCACCTGGCCCATGCCGACGCCGACCGAGGCGCCGTCCTTGGCCAGCAGGATCGCGTTGGACTTGACGGCCCGGCAGGCCCGCCAGGCGAAGGCCAGCTCGGCCAGCTCGTCGGCGGACAGCGCCGCACCGCTGGCGAGGGTCCAGTTCGCCGGGTCGTCGCCCTCGGCGTGCACCCGGTCGGCGTCCTGGAGCAGCACGCCACCGGAGATCGGGCGCACCTCCTGGCGGTTGGCCGGGGCCTCGGGGGCGAGCAGCACCCGCAGGTTCTTCTTGCGGGTGAGCACCTCCAGGGCGCCCTCCTCGTAGCCGGGGGCCACGACGACCTCGGTGAAGATCGGGGCGATCTGCTCGGCCAGCGCGACGGTGACCGGGCGGTTGACGGCGATCACGCCGCCGTACGCGGAGACCGGGTCGCACTCGTGCGCCTTGCGGTGTGCCTCGGCGACGTCGGCGCCGGTCCCGATGCCGCACGGGTTGGCGTGCTTGATGATCGCGACGGCCGGCTCGGCGTGGTCGTAGGCGGCGCGGCGGGCGGCGTCGGTGTCGACGTAGTTGTTGTACGACATCTCCTTGCCGTGCAGCTGCTGCGCGCCGGCCAGGCCGCCGGTGCCGTCGCTGTACAGCGCGGCGCCCTGGTGCGGGTTCTCGCCGTAGCGCAGCACGTTCTGCCGCTCCCAGGTCGAGCCGAGGAACTCGGGGAAGTGCGCGTCGCTCGGGGCGTAGCCGTCCTCGAACCAGGAGGCGACGGCCACGTCGTAGGCGGCGGTGTGGGCGAACGCGGCACCGGCCAGGCGCTTGCGGGTGGCCAGGTCGAAGCCGCCCTCCCGGACGGCCGTCAGCACGTCGCCGTAACGGGCCGGGTCGACCACCACGGCCACCGAGGGGTGGTTCTTGGCGGCGGCGCGGACCATGCTCGGGCCGCCGATGTCGATCTGCTCGACGCACTCGTCCGGGGTGGCGCCGGAGGCGACGGTGGCCTTGAACGGGTAGAGGTTCACCACGACCAGGTCGAAGGGCTCGACGCCCAGCTCGGCCAGCTGCGCGCGGTGCGACTCCAGTCGCAGGTCGGCCAGCACGCCGGCGTGCACGCGGGGGTGCAGCGTCTTCACGCGCCCGTCGAGGCACTCCGGGAAGCCGGTCAGCTCGGAGACCTCGGTCACCGGGACGCCGGCGGCGGCGATCCGGCCGGCGGTCGAGCCGGTGGAGACGATGGCGACCCCGGCGGCGTGCAGGCCCTGGGCCAGCTCCTCCAGACCGGTCTTGTCGTACACGCTGATCAGCGCGCGACGGATCGGACGGACGTTCTCCGAAACGGGCGTGGTGGTGGAGCTGGCACTCATGCCGGGATCCATACCTTTCGGTCCTCGATGCGGTGACCTTCGCGGGCCAGCCGGCCCACGACGTCGACGAGCAGCTTGCGCTCGACAGTCTTGATGCGCTCGTGCAGCGCGTCGCCGCCATCGGCGTGGTCGGCGTCGACGACCTCGACGACGCCCTGCGCGATGATCGGCCCGGTGTCCACGCCGGAGTCGACCAGGTGGACGGTGCAGCCGGTGACCTTCACCCCGTACGCGAGCGCGTCCGTGACGCCGTGGGCGCCGGGGAAGGAGGGCAGCAGTGCGGGGTGGGTGTTGACGATCCGCCCGGCGAAGGCGGCGATGAACTCGGGGCCGAGGATCTTCATGAAGCCGGCCGTGACCACCAGGTCGGGCCGGTACTCGGCGACGGAGGCGGTCAGCGCGCGGTCCCACTCGGCCCGGTCGGGGTGGTCCTTCACCCGGTGGACGAAGGTCGGCAGGCCGGCCTTCTCCGCGCGGTCCAGGCCGACGATCCCGTCCCGGTCCGCGCCGACGGCGAGGATCTCGGCGCCGTACGCCGGATCGGCCGCGGCATCGATCAGCGCCTGCAGATTGGTGCCGGAGCCGGAGACCAGCACCACCAGGCGGGCCGGTCCGGGCGTACGGGGCGGGAAGTGCTGGGCGGGGGCGGCGGCCACTGCGCGTTTCTCCGTAGGTCGGGCGCCGTCCGCTGGTACGTCCACCGGCGGTGGGGCCACTACGAACGGCAGGTCGAGCGAGGGGGAACTCCGGGGAAACCCGCCGCGACGCGGGCCCGGGGAACCTCTGTGGGCTGCTGACCGTCACCACGATAACGGCTGGTCGGACGGCCTCCGCACCCTCCCGGCGGCGCTACGCGCGTAGTTGAGACGGGGATCTCCTCCGGCCCGCCGCACCGGAGTTGCCCCGGCCCGCACCGGCCCGCCGACGACCCCGTCCGGTCCCGCCCGGCCCTTCGACACGGGCCGCCGGTGGCCCGGTGGACGGCTGCGGGATCATTGGGGGCGCGGGAGACCGCTCCGACGCGAGAACCTCCGAACGAGCTCCGACCGAGAAGGAATGGCTGAACCCATGAGCAGCGGCGACGACACCGGTGAGCGCAACCCCTTCGCGCCGCCGCCGGCGGATGCCCCGGACCAGCCGTGGCAGCCGCGCAGCCCCTGGGCCGGCCCAGGCCCCGGCACCGACGGACAGGGCGGCCCCGACGGCCAGGGCGGCGAGCGTCCGGTTCTGCCGCCGCCGTGGGGCCCCGGCGACGACGGCCGACCCGGCCAACGGCCGCCGGCCCCGCAGCCGCCCCGGCTCGACCTCGCCGACCCGGCCCACCGCAAGGCGCGCAACGCCGCGCTGGCCGGACCGTTCGCGCTGGTCTGCCTGTTCATGGGGTTCCACTGGATCGCGCTGCTGATCGGGGCGCTCGGCATCGTCTGGGGCGTCGGCGCGCTGCGGACCCGGCGGTCCGCCCCGGCCGCCGCCACCGTCGCCGGTCCGGGCGGCCCGCTCCCCGCGGCGCCGGCACCGAACCCGCTCACCCCGGCCGCGCTCGCCGGCATCCTGACCGGCGCGATGACCATCGTGGTCGCCACCTCGGTGATCGGCCTCGGGTACCACTACCACGACTACGTCACCTGCGTGCAGGACTCGCTGACCAGCGTCGGCGCCCAGAACTGCGACCGGTACGCGCCGCAGTGGTACGTGGACTTCACCGGGAACGCCGAGTAGCCGGGCCGACGTCCGGGGCCGGTCGGTCGTCCGGCCGGTCGGCCCCGGTCAGTCGTCCTGATCCACCCGGTCGACCGGGTCCCGCTCGTCGGGGCCCGGTCCGCCGACGCTCCTGACACCCACTCCGGAGAGCCGCAGCACGAGGGCGTACGTACCGGCGCGCAGCGCCAGCGCGCCCCGGCGGACGTGCCGCGCGAGCCGGGCGTACACGCCCACGCCGTCCGCCGGGCCCAGCGTGCGGTACCGGACCAGCAGCGCGCCCGGGACGGCGACCAACGCGATCCAGCCCGCCGCCGCCGGACCCGTCCACGGCACCGGCCCCACCCAGGCCAGCCGCTCCCCCGCCAACGCCCCGCCGGAGAGCCAGCCCAGCACCGCCGCCCCGGCCCCGACCGACAGCGCCACCGCCAGCGCGGCCACCGCCGTGGCGGCCGACGGCCAGGGCTCGGGCCGCTCCCCGGCCCTGGCCGGCAGCCGCCGGCCCGCCGCCGCGCGGCCCAGCAGGACCGCCGGCACCACCCCGGCCAGCAGCGGCAGGGCCGACACCACCAGCCGCCAGCCGCCCGGGCCGTCCGCCGGCAGCAGCGCGAACAGCGGGAACTCGGGCACCGGGCCCAGCGCCGTAGCGGCCGGCGACACCACCGTCCCGGTGCCGACCCCGAAACCCGGGCCCAGCGCGTACGCCGTGCCCCACAGCACCGCGTTCGGCAGCAGCACCAGCGCGAGCAGCACCAGCCCCACCAGCGCGGCGGGCCCGCCCCCCAGCAGCGCCATGCCGCGCCCGCCGCCGGCCACCGCGTCCAGCACCGCCGAGGACACCACCAGGAGGCCGCCCACCGCGACCAGTCCGGCTCCGGCCGCCAGCGCCGCGGCCCGTACCGTCGGCACGGCGTCGACCGGGCGGTACGGCGGCGGGAGGCGGTCCAGCAGGGAATCGGCCGGCCCGTCGAGGACCGCCACCGAACGGGCCCCGGCGGCCGTCGCCAGGCCCGCCACCAGCGCCACCGCCAGGACGTCCGGCAGCACCCGGCTGCGGAACAGCCCGCCCCCCGCGCAGTGCAGCGTCACCCCGACGGCCACCGCGCAGTACCCCGCCCAGACCGCCACCGGACCGCTCCAGCGCGAGCGCGGCCCGCGCCGCGCCGCCACCCCGGCGGCCACCCGGTGGAGCCGGGCCACGGCCAGGACGCCGAGCAGCAGCGGAGTGACGGTCAGCGGGGCGTCCGTCGGGCCGCGCAGCACCGGTGCGCCGTGCCCGAGCAGCCAGAGCACCCCCGCCAACCGGGTGACAGCGGCCGCGCCGTCCTCCGCGTACGGCGACGCCACCCAGAGCGCCAGCACCGGCGCCCCGACCACGGCCAGGCCGACCAGCGCCGTCCGCACTCCCGTCAACAGGTCGGCCAGCGCGGGGCGTCCACCCGATTCGCCGGGCGATTCCAGGATCGGACGGCCCATCAGCTGCGTCATGGGCCACATGGTGCCAAGGCGACTCGCCATGCTCCGTGAAGCGCCAAACCGCCGCCGTGTCCCAGATTATTGGCTTATGCGCATTTTCAGACCTTGCCCCCAAGCCGCCGGCGCCCCGGCCCGGAGCGTCTGATGACCACGCCACCCACCGCCGACTCCCCCACACCGGAGCGCCACCGCAAGCCCGCCCGCGCCGGAACCGACGCGGGCCGCCCGCCACGGGAACTGACTCCCCGTGAGGTCCAGGTCCTGGCCCACCTCGCGGCCGGCCACGACCTCCCCCGCACCGCCGTCGCCCTCGGAGTCACCCCCGCCACCGCCCGCAGCTACCTCCAGCGCGCCCTGCGCAAGCTCGGCACCCGCACCGAGGCGGAGGCCCTCGCCCTGCTGGCCGACGCCCTGCCGCGCCCCGAGGAACCCGCCCCTGCCTGCGGGGCCGGGCGCCCGTCGGCCGATGTGGCAACGGGTGGGGACGCGCCAATGAAGCGGCGCCGCTCCCGAGCCGGGAAGCCCACCCCACGCACCTCCGACGACGCCCGGAAGGCGGCCCGCCCGGCGCGGGACGCGGACGGCGGCGCGGCGCGCCGGGCTCCGGCCGAGAAGCCGCGCCAGGCCTCCGGCAGGCCGCCGGCCCCCGCGAAGAGCGCCGCCCCGGGGCGCGCGCACGAGGGTCGCGCGCCCGGGGGCCAGGCAAGCGGCGCCACCGTGCCACGGGCGCCGCTGGCCGCACCGGCGACGGTCGGCGCGCGGCGTCAGCCGACCGCCGGGAACCACGAGCCGGCGGGCCGCGCCGACGGCGGAGGCGGGCCGACGCTTCCCGCGGCCCCCGGGAGGCACGGCGGCGCCCCCGGCGCCGAACAGGCGCGGGCCCGGGGCGCGGACGGCGGACGTGGGCCGACGACGCCCACTGACCCCGGCGCCGAACAGGATCGGCCGGAGAACGTCCCCACCTCAAGCGGCCGTCCGTCCCCGGGCAACGGCAACGACAGCGGCGACGGCCGTGGGCCGCAGGCCCCCGCAGACACGGCCGCCCTCCCCGGCGACACGTCACGCCGGGCCCCGGCCGCGCAGGGGTCCGACGGCAGGAAGCCACAGGCCGCCGAGCCCGACCAGGCGCGGGAGGCCCCGACGGAACACGCGGGACGCGGCGCCACGGCCGGGCGGCGGGCTGACGGCGGGCGGTCGAAGGCAGCCGGCCCCGACCGGGCAAGCGACGCCACCGCCACGCCCACGGCCCGCCTCCACGACCCGGCCGAGCCCCGTCGCGCCACGTCCCCGAGCACGGGCCCCGGGCCGAACACCCCCACGGGCGGCACCGCCGCCGACCGCGGCGAGCACCCGTACTCCGCCGCCGCCCCGGCCGGGCCCGGTTCCGCCAGTCCCGGCCGGGTGGCGCTGGCCGCCGCGCCCTCGGTCGGGGACGACGACCTCGACGCGGAGCCCCCGGCGGTGAGCTTCGAGGAGCTGTACGAGACCGCGCACACCCGGCTGGTGCAGCAGGTGTTCCTGCTGACCGCCTGCCGGCACCGGGCGGTGCACTGCGTACGGCTGGCGTTCGGGGAGGCCCGGCGGCGCTGGGGCGCGGTGGCCGCTTCGGGGAACCCGGAGGGGTGGGTACGGGCGCGGGCCTGCGAGCTGGCGCTGTCCCCGTGGCACCGGGGCGGACCCCGCCGCTCGCACGTGTGGGCGCTGCCGCACCGGCGGATCAGGGTGCGGCCGGCCGACGAGGCGCAGGCGGTGCTGCCGGACCACGACCGGCTGACCGACCGGGACCGGGCGCTGCTGAAGGCGCTCAAGCGGCTGTCCCGCCCGCAGCGCCGGGCGCTGGTGCTGCACGACGGGCTGGGGCTGCCGGCCCCGGCGGTCGCGGTGGAGATGGAGTCCACGCGGGTGGCGGCCGAGGGCCGGGTGTGGGCCGCCCGGGCGGCGCTGGCGCAGTGGACGCCGGAGCTGGTCGGGCCGGACCCGGCGGCGCCGGGCTTCGCGGACGGGCTGAGCGGGCAGCTGTACCGGGCGGCGGTGCGCGGCTGCCCGCAGCCGCACCGGGCGCCGGTGCCGGTGCTGCGGGCCCGGCACCGGCTCTGGACGGCGAGCCGCACGGGTGCGGCGGCGCTGCTGACGTTCGCGGTGGCCGGGGCGACGCTGGCGACCCTGTCGGGGGTGCGCCCGGCGGTGCTGTTCCGGTCGGTCGACCCGCCGGCGCCCGCGGTGTGCCTGCCCGCCGCCCTGTCCGCCGGGGCGCAGGAGGCGGAGCCGAGCGTGCCGCTGCTGCCCGGTGGGGTGCCGAACGGCATCACCAGCTACTGGTGCAGCCCGGCGCCCGGCCTGGAGGCCGTCCTGGTGGAGCCGCAGCCGCGGGCGGCCGCGCGCTGGGAGCTGCCGGCGGCGGGCCGGGCGGCCGCTCCCCCGCCACAGGGCCCGGCGGTCTGCCGGCTGTGGTCGCCGCTGCCCTGCACGACGGGGCCAGGGGCGCACTGAGCCGCCCGGGGCGTGCCGGAACGGCGAGCGCCCCCGCCCGGGAAGGGCGGGGGCGCTCGTCACGCGCGGGGCGGGATCAGGCCTGGGCGGCGATGATCTCGCGGGCCAGGCGGGCGGTCTCGGACGGCGTCTTGCCGACCTTGACACCGGCGGCCTCGAGGGCCTCCTTCTTCGCCTGGGCGGTGCCCGAGGAGCCGGAGACGATGGCGCCGGCGTGGCCCATGGTCTTGCCCTCGGGGGCGGTGAAGCCCGCGACGTAGCCGACGACCGGCTTGGTGACGTGCTCGGCGATGAAGGCCGCGGCACGCTCCTCGGCGTCGCCACCGATCTCACCGATCATGACGATGAGCTCGGTCTCCGGGTCCTCCTGGAAGGCCTTGAGCGCGTCGATGTGGGTGGTGCCGATGACCGGGTCACCACCGATGCCGACGGCCGAGGTGAAGCCGATGTCCCGCAGCTCGTACATGAGCTGGTAGGTCAGGGTGCCGGACTTCGAGACCAGGCCGATCTTGCCGGAGCTGGTGATGTCGGCCGGGATGATGCCGGCGTTCGACTGTCCGGGGCTGATCAGACCGGGGCAGTTCGGGCCGATGATGCGGGTCTTGTTGCCCTTGGCACCGGCGTGCGCCCAGAAGGCGGCGGTGTCGTGCACCGGGACGCCCTCGGTGATGACGATGGCCAGGCCGATCTCGGCGTCGATGGCCTCGATCGCGGCGGCCTTGGTGAACGCCGGCGGCACGAAGAGGACGGTGACGTCGGCACCGGTCTTCTCCATCGCCTCGGCGACGGAGCCGAAGACCGGGATCTCGGTGCCGTCGACGTCGACCGTGGTGCCGGCCTTGCGCGGGTTGACACCGCCGACGATCTGGGTGCCGGAGGCGAGCATGCGGCGGGTGTGCTTCATGCCCTCGGCGCCGGTCATGCCCTGGACGATGACCTTGCTGTCCTTGGTAAGGAAGATAGCCATGGTGTGTAGTCCCCTTCCTTACTTGTTGGCCAGCTCGGCGGCGCGGTCAGCGGCGCCGTCCATGGTGTCCACGCGCTGCACCAGCGGGTGGTTGGCGTCGTCGAGGATCTTGCGACCCAGCTCCGCGTTGTTGCCGTCCAGGCGGACGACCAGCGGCTTGGTGACGTTCTCGCCCTTGCTCTTCAGGAGCTCCAGGGCCTGCACGATGCCGTTGGCGACCGCGTCGCACGCGGTGATGCCGCCGAAGACGTTGACGAAGACCGACTTGACGTCGGGGTCGCCCAGGATGATCTCCAGGCCGTTCGCCATGACCTCGGCGGAGGCGCCGCCACCGATGTCGAGGAAGTTGGCGGGCTTGACGCCGCCGTGCTTCTCACCGGCGTAGGCGACCACGTCGAGGGTGCTCATGACGAGGCCCGCGCCGTTGCCGATGATGCCGACCTGGCCGTCGAGCTTGACGTAGTTCAGGCCCTTGGCCTTGGCGGCGGCCTCCAGCGGGTTGGCCGCGGCCTTGTCCTCCAGGGCCTCGTGCTCGGGCTGGCGGAACTCGGCGTTCTCGTCCAGGGAGACCTTGCCGTCGAGCGCGATGATCTTGCCGTCACCGGACTTGATCAGCGGGTTGACCTCGACGAGGAGGGCGTCCTCCTTGATGAAGACGGTCCACAGCTTCTGCAGGACCTCGGCGACCTGGTCGGCGACCTCGGCCGGGAACTTCGCCGCGGCGACGATCTCGGCGGCCTTCTCCGGGGTGCAGCCCTCGTTGGCGTCGACCGGGATCTTGGCGAGCGCCTCGGGGTTCTGCTCGGCGACGACCTCGATCTCCACGCCGCCCTCGACGCTGGCCATGGCCAGGAAGGTGCGGTTGGTGCGGTCCAGCAGGAACGAGACGTAGTACTCGTCCTTGATGTCCGCGGTCTGGGCCAGCATCACCTTGTGAACGGTGTGGCCCTTGATGTCCATGCCGAGGATCTGCTCGGCCTTGGCGACGGCGTCCGCCGGGTCGGCGGCGAGCTTGACGCCGCCGGCCTTGCCTCGGCCGCCCACCTTCACCTGAGCCTTGACGACGGCGCGGCCGCCGAAGCGCTCCGCGATGGCGGCAGCGTCTGCGGCGGTCTCGATGACATCGCCGTCAAGCACGGGTACACCGTGCTTGGCGAAGAGGTCCCTCGCCTGGTACTCGAACAGGTCCACGTGTTTGTCCTTGTTCGTGGTCGCGGATTGTGTCTCTACGAGCGTGCCACGGCAGGATCTTCGCTGCGGGTCGTCGGGGCGGTGCGGGTACGCAGAGGTACGGCCTTGCGGCCCACACAGCCACGGGCGCACACGTCAATCAACACGCGCGTCACGTCCGTCTGGCAGGTTATCCCCGTGGGACGGGACTGTTCCGCCCGGGAGCCTGCCCGCCTTGGGTGAGAACCGTCACAGAATGCCCGGAAGGCCGGTACGGGCGGCCGGTCCACCGATCGGTCGGATTACCGCGTTCGGGTGAATCCTCACGCCCTCTGGTCCGGCACGGGGATCGGACGCTTCTCGATGGCCGCCGCCATGATCTCCGGGAACGCGTCCGGGGTGCAGGCGAAGGCCGGCGCGCCGAGCGAGGCCAGGGCGGCGGCGTGCGCGTGGTCGTACGCCGGGGCCCCCTCGTCGGAGAGCGCGAGCAGGGCGATGAACTGGACGCCGGCCGCCTTCATCGCGGCGACCCGCTTGAGCATGCCGTCCCGGATGCCGCCCTCGTACAGGTCGCTGATCAGCACCACGACGGTCTCGGAGGGCCGGGTGATCTTCGACTGGCAGTAGGCGAGCGCGCGGTTGATGTCGGTGCCGCCGCCGAGCTGGGTGGCGAACAGGACGTCGACCGGATCGGTGAGCTGTTCGGTGAGGTCGACCACCGAGGTGTCGAAGACGACCAGCCGGGTGTCCAGGGTGCGCATCGAGGCGAGCACCGCGCCGAAGACCGCCGAGTGGACGACCGAGGGCGCCATCGAGCCGGACTGGTCGATGCAGAGGATGACGTCCTTCTTCACGGCCTGCTGGGCGCGGGCGTAGCCGACCAGCCGCTCGGGGACGACGGTGCCGTGCTCGGGCAGGTAGTTCTTCAGGTTGGCCCGGATGGTGCGGTCCCAGTCGATGTCCCGGTGGCGCGGCCGGTTGACCTTGGCGCTGCGGTCGAGGGCGCCGCCGAGGGTGGCCCGGGTGCGGTCGGCGAGCCGGCGCTCCAGGTCGGCGACCACCTTGCCGACCACCGCCCGGGCGGTCTCCCGGGTGGTCTCGGGCAGCGCGTGCTTGAGCGACAGCAGGGTGCCGACCAGGTGCACGTCCGGCTCGACGGCCTCCAGCATCTCCGGTTCCAGCAGCAGCCGGTCCAGGCCGAGCCGGGTGATCGCGTCCTGCTGCATCAGCTGCACGACGGTGGACGGGAAGTACTCGCGGATGTCGCCCAGCCAGCGGGCCACCTGCGGGGCCGAGCCGCCCAGCCCGGCGCTGCGGCGGCCGCCGCGACCGCCCCGGGCGCCCTCCTCGGGGGCGCCCCGGTAGAGCGCGGCGAGGGCGCCGTCCATCGCGGCGTCGCGGCCGCGCAGGGTGCAGCCGGTGCCGTCGGCCTCGCCGCCGAGCACCAGCCGCCAGCGGCGCAGCCGTTCGTCGGTCGTGGGCGCTGCCATCTCGTCCTCCTCTTCAGCGGGTCCTGCGGTGGGGCAGGCGTTCGGTACGGCGGTGCGTTCGGTACGGCGGTGTGTTCGGTGCGGCGGTGTCAGGTGTCGCGGCCGGCGGCCTGCCGGGGGATCGTCGGACGGAGCCCGAGCAGCAGGGCCACCACGGGGACGGCGGCGTCGGCGCGGGCCCGGTCCAGCTCGCCGGACTCGGCCCGGGCGGCCGGGAGCTCGCCGAGCGGGCCGGCCGCGACCCGGCCGCCGATGGTGGTGCGCACGCCCGCCTCCAGTCCGGCGAAGGTGCGGCGCAGCAGCGGCAGGACGTCGGTGAAGACCTCGCCGCTCACCCCGGTCAGCCACTCGTCCAGCAGGGCGAGCAGCCGGGGGTCGTGCAGCAGCAGGGCGCCGCCGCCGGTCAGGAAGCCCTCGACCCAACCGGCCGCGTCCGCCGGGGCGTTGGCGACGGAGAGCACCAGTCGCAGCCGTCGGCCGGCCTCCTCGGAGTCGAGCCGGCCGTCGTCCAGCAGCAGTCGCACGGCGCGACCGCGCAGCAGCCCGGGGGCGCCGGTGGCCGGTCCGCCGGCCGGCTCGCGGCGGGCCAGCGAGCGCAGGGCGGCGGCCCAGCGGTCGGCCAGGCCGGCCAGGCCGTCGGGGTCCGGCGCGGTGCCTTCGGCGGCCTCTTCGACGGCGGCGTCCTCCGTGGTGGCGGAGGCGGCTGGACCGGCGGCCAGCAGGCCGATCGCGCCGTGCACCTCGTCGAGCCGGCCGCGCATCGCCTCCGCGCCCTGCGCGTCCAGGCCGACGCAGGCGGGCGGCAGTCCGACGCAGATCCGCTCGGCCAGGCCCGAGGCCGCCTCGGCGAGCGCCCCGTGGTCGGTGCCGCGCACGTCGCCGTAGCGCAACGCGCGGACCAGTGCGGGCAGCGCGCCCGCGAGGTGCGCGACGTCGGTGTCCAGGGCCGCGCAGTCGGCGAGCACCCGCATCACGGCGGGCAGTGCCCCGGACAGCCCGGCCAGCAGGCAGGTCTCCACCAGGCCGGTCAGCTCGGCGAGTTCCTCGGCGGCGCGGGCGGTGCCGACGGCCTTGTTGACCGCCGCCTCCTCGACCGTGGTGCCCCACTGGGCGGCCTCGGCGATCCGGACCGCGAACTCGGGCTGCCAGCACAGCCGCCAGCTCTCCCGGAACGTCCCGGTCGAGTTCACCGAGGACCGCGCGGGCACGCCCCAGTCCACGCCCAGCAGCCGCAGCCGGTGCAGCAGCCGGGAGCGGGCCGCGTCGGTGTCCTTGCGCAGGTCGAGGTCGACGTCCTTCGGCACGGCCTCGGGCTTGAGCCGCAGCGAGCGCTGCAGCCGGGTGAGGTCGCGCTGGAGCGGCACCGCCGGCGCGGCGTCCGGGACCTCGCCGAGCGCGTCGCCGACCACCAGGCGGTCCCGGACCAGCTCCAGGGCGACGTCCGAGCCCTCGCAGAGCACCGCGCGCACCGCGTCCAGGGTCTCGGTCAGCCCGGCGAGCGGGCGGCCGCGCAGCACGGCCAGCGTCTCGGCGAGCCGGACCGCCTCGATCACGTGCGCGGAGGAGACCGGGTGGTCCTCGGCGCGCAGCAGTTCGGCGGCCCGGGTGAGCCAGCGCGGGACCGGGTCCCCGTCGGTGGTGAACAGGTGGTGGTACCAGCCGGGCGACTGCACGCCCGCGCCGTAGCCGGTGGACCGGGAGAGCCGGCGGTGCGTCCACGGCACCCAGGTGATGTCCGTGCGCACCTTCTTCGGCAGCCCGGCGAGCAGCGCCCGGTCGTGGGCGACGGTGGGCATCCGCTCCAGCGCGGGGACGTGGAAGGCCCCGCAGACCACGGCGATCCGCCGGTGCCCGGCGCGGCGGGCGGCGCGGATCTGCTGGCGCATGTGCGCCTCGCGCAGCCGGTCCCGGCGGGACTCGCCGAGGCCCTCCGCGCGCAGCGCGCCCATCGCCTCGGCGACGGCGGCGAACGGCGCCAGCGCGTCGCCGCCGGGCGCGCGGTGCTCGACCACGTCCTCCCACCAGCGCTCGGCGTCGTCGTGCCCGGCCGCCTCGGCGAGCAGCGCCAGCGGGTCGGCGACCGGCTCGGCGCCCTCCCGCGCGCCGTCCTCCTCGGTGCCCTCCGCTTCGGTGCCCTCCTCCGGCGCGAAGCCGTACCCGGCGGGCAGGTCGATGAAGCGGACCGGCAGGTCGTGGTCGACGGCGTGCCGGATCGCCACCCACTCCGGGGAGAACTCGGCGTACGGCCAGAAGGCGGCCCTCGCCGGGTCGTCCACCGCGTGGGCGAGCAGCGCCACCGGCGGGACGAGGTCCTTCTCGGCGGCCAGGTGGACGATCGCGTCGGCCTCCGGCGGGCCCTCGATCAGCACCGCGTCCGGCCGCCACCGCGCCAGCGCGGCGGCCACCGCCCGGGCCGAGCTGGGGCCGTGGTGGCGGATGCCCAGCAGGGCGACCTCGGACGTCACGCCGTCACCTCGCGGGCGGCGCGGTAGAAGTCCTTCCAGCCGTCGCGCTCGCGCACCACCCCTTCGACGTACTCGCGCCAGACCGCCCGGTCCGCCACCGGGTCGCGGACGACGGCGCCGAGGATGCCGGCCGTCACGTCCCCGGCGCGCAGCACGCCGTCGCCGAAGTGGGCGGCCAGGGCCAGCCCGTTGGTCACCACCGAGATCGCCTCGGCGGTGGAGAGGGTGCCGCTCGGGGTCTTGACCTTCGTCCGGCCGTCCACCGTGATCCCGGCCCGCAGCTCGCGGAAGACGGTGACCACGCGCCTGATCTCCTCGGCGCCGCCGGGCAGTTCGGGCAGGTCCAGGGAGCGGCCGAGCTGGTCGACCCGGCGGGTGACGATGTCGACCTCCTCGTCCAGCGAGCCCGGCAGCGGCAGCACCACGGTGTTGAAGCGGCGGCGCAGCGCGCTGGACAGCTCGTTGACGCCGCGGTCGCGGTCGTTGGCGGTGGCGATCACGTTGAAGCCGCGCACCGCCTGGGTCTCGGCTCCCAACTCCGGTATCGGGAGCGTCTTCTCGGACAGGATGGTGATCAGACTGTCCTGTACGTCGGCGGGGATGCGGGTGAGCTCCTCGACCCGGGCGATCTTGCCGTCGGCCATCGCCCGCATCAGCGGCGAGGGCACCAGGGCGTCCCGGCTGGGCCCGTGGGTGAGCAGCTGGGCGTAGTTCCAGCCGTACCGGACGGCCTCCTCGGGGGTGCCGGCGGTGCCCTGCACCAGCATCGTGGAGTCGCCGCTGATCGCCGCCGCCAGGTGCTCGGACACCCAGGTCTTCGCGGTGCCCGGCACGCCGAGCAGCAGCAGCGCGCGGTCCGTCGCCAGGGTCGTCACGGCGACCTCGACGACCCGGCGCGGGCCGATGTACTTGGGGGTGATCTTGGTGCCGTCGGGCAGTTCACCGCCGAGCAGGTACGTCGCCACGGCCCACGGCGAGAGCTTCCAGCGCTCGGGGCGCGGACGGTCGTCCTGCGCGGCCAGCGCGGCCAGTTCACCGGCGAACGCGTCCTCGGCGTGCTGCCGCAGAACGTCGGCCATCTCGGGCTCCTTCGGGTCGGCCCCGGGCACACGGGTGCCCCGGGCGCAATGGTGATCGGGGAGTCAGGACCTGTTGGGAACAACCCTGCACCGAGCCACTGACAACCCGGCGGGGCCCGCGGACGCTCCGTCAGCCGCTGTCAGTGCCGCCGCCTACGGTCGGTCGCATGGAGGAACGCTGGAGCACCGAACACGTCCTGTCCCTGGCACCTGACGCCGCCTCGCAGAAGGCGGCGGGCAAGCTCTCCGCGCCCGCGCCGTGGTCCGGCACCGGCACCGACGGCACCGCGCTCTGGGGCGAGTGCAAGGGCAGCGGCCGCACGCCGTACCGCACCGCGATCGAACTCGCCACGCCCGCCTACCAGTGCAGCTGCCCCAGCCGGAAGTTCCCGTGCAAGCACGCGCTCGGGCTCCTCCTGCTGTGGAGCGGCACCCCGGAGGCCGTCCCGGCCGGCGAGCCCGCCGACTGGGTCGCCGAGTGGCTCAAGTCCCGCCAGGAGCGCACGGAGAAGCGCGCGGCGGAGCCGGTCGACCCGGAGGCCGCCCGGCGGCGGGCCGAGAAGCGCGGCGCCCGGGTCACCGCCGGGGCCGCCGAGCTGCGGCTGCGGCTGGCCGACCGGGTCCGGCACGGCCTGGCCGACCAGTCCACCGCCGGGCCCTGGGAGGAGGTCGCCGCCCGGATGGTCGACGCGCAGGCCCCCGGCCTGGCCACCCGGGTCCGCGAACTGGACGCGCTGCCGCAGGAGCGGCTGCTGGAGGAGTACGCGATGCTGCACCTGCTCGCCACCGCCGCCACCCGGATGGACGAGCTGCCGCCCGAACTGGCCGCCACCGTCCGCACCCGGGTCGGGTACCCCGCGGACGACAGCACGCTGGGGACCGGCGTCCGCGACCGCTGGCTGGTGCTCGGCAGCCGGGACACCACGGTCGAGCGGCTCACCACCCGCCGGGTCTGGCTGCGCGGTGCCAAGACCGGCCGCCCGGCCCTGCTGCTCGCCTTCGGCCACTCCGGCCAGGCACCCGCCCTCGCCCTGCCCACCGGCCACCTGGTGGAGGCCCAGCTCGCCTACTACCCCGGCGCCCATCCGCTGCGCGCCACCCTCGGCAAGCGCTACGGCGCCCCCGAACCGGGCCCCGCCGGGCCGCCCGCCGGGCTGACCGTCGCCGAGGCGGTGGCCGGCTACGGCACCGCCGTCGCCGACGACCCGTGGCTGGAGAGCCGGCCGACGGTGCTCGGCGACGTCGTCCCGGTCCGCACCCCGGACGGCTGGTTCCTGACGGACGGCCACCACACCGTGCCGGTCCGCACCTCGACCGTCCCGGAGGCCGCGCTGTGGCGGCTGGCCGCGGTCTCCACCGGCCGCCCGCTCACGGTCTTCGGCGAGTACGGCCACCAGGGCTTCGCCCCGGTCACGGCCTGGGCTGCCGGCCGACGCCCGGTCGGCCTCACCAACGCTTAGGAGCACCGAGAATGACGACCACCCAGGACCCGTGGGAGACCCTGCAGACCAGCGCCCTGCTCGGCACCGACCGCCGACCGCTCCCGGCCACCGCCCTGCCGCTCGCCGACGCCGTGGACCGGGGCGACCAGGCCGCCGCCCTGCTGGAGCTGGCCGCGCTGGCCGCCGTCCGCCGCCGGGCCGGCGCGCTGCCCGTACCGGCCACCGAGCCGCCCGGCCCGCCCGCGGCCGAGGACGCCCGCCCGGAACTGCCGGAGCCCGCCGCCCGCCGACTGGCCGTCCTGCTCTCGGGCCGGACCGGCGCCGGCGGCGGCACCCTGGCCAACCTGGCCGAGCTGCTGCCCCAGTGGCTCACCACCGCCCGGGCGAGCGGCCTGCGCCCGCCCGCCGCACTGGTGCCCGGCCTGCTCGACGCCGCCCGCGCCCGCAGCGAACTGCGCCCCGACGCCGTGGCGTTGGCCGGTCCGCTGGGCCGCTGGCTGGCCGAGCAGAACCCCGACTGGCGGTTCGTGCTGCGCACCACCACGCCCGAGCTGCCGCAGGAGTGCGCGGACGACCGGCTCTGGCACGAGGGCCTGTTCGCCGAGCGGGTCACCCACCTCACGCTGCTGCGCCGCCGCGATCCCGCGGCCGGCCTGGAACTGCTGCGCGGCACCTGGGCCACCGAGCGTGCCGAGGACCGCCTGCTCTTCCTGGACGCCCTCCAGGAAGGCCTCTCCCCCACCGACGAACCGTTCCTGGAGGCCGCCCTCGGCGACCGCAGCAAGAACGTCCGGGCCACCGCCGCCGAGCTGCTCTCCGCCCTGCCCGACTCGGCGCTGGCCCACCGGATGGGCGAGCGGGCCCGGGCCGCCGTCCGGCTCGCCGACACCGGCACCCACCTGCTGGTCACCCCGCCCGCCGAGTGCGACGCCCGGATGCAGCGCGACGGGATCGCCCCCAAGTCGCCCACCGGGCGCGGCGAACGGGCCTGGTGGTTCGGCGAGGTGGTGGCCGCCGCGCCACTGGCGACCTGGTCGACGGGCACCGGGCTGACGCCCGAGCAGCTGCTCGCCCTGCGGGTCGGCGACAGCCTCGACGAGGCCAGCAGCAGCTGGGCCGACGACCTGCGGGAGGCCTGGGCGCGGGCAGCCGTCCGCCAGCAGGACGCCGACTGGGCCCGGGCGCTGCTCGGCCCGGCCCCGGCCCCGCCCGGCCGCGGCGCCCGGACCCGCTCGCCGCGGGCCACCGGTGCCCCGGCCAAGCTGCTGGCCGTCCTCCCGCCGCAGGAACGGGCCGCCTGGACGGCCGCGTTCATCACGGTGCACGGACTGGGCGAGGCCTTCCAACTGCTCGGCGCCTGCGCCACACCGTGGACGCCGCCGCTGTCCACCGCCGTGGTGACGGCGCTGGCCCGGGCGGCGGCCTCCGGGGCGTACCCGTGGAGCCACAGCGGGGTGCTCGGGATGACGGAGCGCGCGCTCGCCCCGGAGACGGCCGCCGCGGTGGAGGAGCTGGCCGCCGGGGCCGCCCCGGACTCCGCGTGGTCCGAGACCTTCGCCCGACTGGCCGGCACCCTGCGCTTCCGGGCGGCGATGCTCGCGGAGCTGTCGGGCTGAACCCGGCGGAGCGTCGAGCACGACGGAGCGGGCCGACCCCGGGAGGGGCCGGCCCGCTCGACGCCCGGTGGCTCAGCCGGCCCGCAGGTTCGACTCGACCCAGGCGACCACGTCCCGGGTCGGCGTGCCCGGGGTGAAGATGTCCGCGACACCCATCGCCTTGAGCTCGGCGATGTCCTCGTCCGGGATGATCCCGCCGCAGAAGACCTTGATGTCCTCCGCGTCGCGCTCCTTCAGCAGCTCCAGCACCCGCGCGCACAGCGTCATGTGGGCGCCGGAGAGGATCGACAGCCCGATGCCGTCCGCGTCCTCCTGGATCGCGGTGTCGACGACCTGCTCGGGCGTCTGGTGCAGTCCGGTGTAGATGACCTCCATACCGGCGTCGCGCAGGGCGCGCGCGATGACCTTGGCACCACGGTCGTGACCGTCGAGCCCGGGCTTGGCGACCACCACACGGATCGGCCCCGACACACTCATGACTGCCTCCTGGACATCGTCGTCCACCATCCGACCGGGCCTCGTGGGCCGCCGGCGCGGTTAACGGTCAATAACCAATCTGAGGGGAGGTTAGCGCCACCCGGCACGGTTGACCGTGCCACCCCCGAAGAGGAGGGCAAAGTCACAGCTCCCGGCCTTGCTACCAGCGGGTATACCCCTCCTTCCCGCAACCTCCGCACAGACCCCCCGGCCGCCCCCTTGACATCCGGAGGGTTTTCCGGAGCGTCGACCTTGCGGTTACAGTCACGGCTGTCTTCCCCTCGCCCGACGACGTCCGAGGCCCACCGAGGAGGCAGCCCCCGATGGCTCCCGATGCAGCCGCCCGTCCGACCCGTGCGGAGCTGCGCCTCGCGGCCCGCGAACAGTCCCGCGCCCAGCGCCGCGGCGCCGCCAAGGCGGCCACCCGGACGGCGCTGCTGCGGGTCGCGCTGCCGTCGGTGGCGGCGCTCGGCGTGGCCGCCGCGGCGGCGGTCACCGTGCAGGGCGAGGCCGACCAGCAGCGCGCCCAGGCCGCCGGGCGAGTGCCGCAGACGGCGACGGAGAACGCCCCGGACACCGCGGCCGCGCAGACGGCGGCCGCCCACGCGGTCGCGGCCGGCGCACCGGCCCAGGCCTCGCGCGGCGACGCCCGCCAGCCGCTGGCCGGCGCCCAGCCCACCGACGCCCCCGCCGAGGCCCCCACCGCGCAGCCCACCGCCGAGCCGGCGCCCGAGCCGGTCAAGCCCAAGGTGGTCATGCCGGTCGCCCGGCACGGCCTCGGCGAGGTGTTCGGCGAGGCCGGCACCCACTGGGCCAACCGGCACACCGGCATCGACTTCCCGGTGGACGGCGGCTCCGAGGTCTACGCCGTGGCCGACGGCACCCTCCGCACCCAGTGGAACCCGTTCTACGGCTACATGACGATCATCAAGATGTCCGACGGCACCGAGGCCTGGTACTGCCACCTGCGGGCGTACAAGGTGCGCAAGGGCCCGGTGAAGCAGGGCGACGTGGTCGCCTTCGTCGGCAGCAGCGGCAACAGCACCGGCCCGCACCTGCACTTCGAGATCCGGCCGCCGGGCAGCGGGCCGATCGACCCGCTGCCCTGGTTCCTCTCGAACGGCCTGGACCCGCGCTAGGGCGGACGCCCTACAGCTTCTCGACCGGCGCGTAGCGCAGCAGCAGCTGCTTGCGCCCGTCGGTGCCGAAGTCGACGGTGGCCTGCGCCCGGTCGCCGACGCCCGTGACGGCCACCACGGTGCCCAGCCCGAAGCTGTCGTGGGTGACCCGGTCGCCGACCGCGAGCGAGACGGCCTCGCGCTCCACCATCTGGCCGCCGCGCCGCGCCGACTGCCCCCAGCCGGCCTTGGGCGACGCCGCCGACGACGACGAGGAGCGCGAACTCCCGCCGCCGGACGAGGACTTGCCCCAGGACGCGCCCGAGGAGTAGCCGCGCTGGACCGGCGCCTGGGCCGCCCCGGTGCGCTTCCACTCCACCAGCGCCTCCGGGATCTCCTCCAGGAAGCGCGAGGCCGGGTTGTAGGCCGGCTGCCCCCAGGCGCTGCGCAGCACCGAGCGGGTCAGGTACAGCCGCTCGCGGGCCCGGGTGAGGCCGACGTACGCGAGCCGGCGCTCCTCCTCCAGCTCCTTGACCTGGTTGAGCGCCCGCATGTGCGGGAAGATCCCGTCCTCCATGCCGGTCAGGAAGACCACCGGGAACTCCAGGCCCTTGGCGGTGTGCAGGGTCATCATCGTGATGACGCCCTGCCCGTCCTCGTCCTCGTCCGGGATCTGGTCGGAGTCGGCGACCAGCGCGACCCGCTCCAGGAAGTCGGCCAGCGAGCCGACCGGCGGCGTGCCCTCCTCCCCGGCGTCCGGACGCTCGCCCGGGTCCTGCTCGTACTCCAGGGCGACGGAGGCGAGCTCCTGGAGGTTCTCCACCCGGGTCTCGTCCTGCGGGTCCGTCGACGCCTGGAGCTCGGCCAGGTAGCCGGTCTCCTCCAGGACGGCCTCCAGCACCGCCGCCGGGCCCGCGCCCGACTCGACCACCTGGCGCAGCCCGGCCATCAGGGTGTTGAACTTCTTGACGGCGTTGGCCGAGCGCGCGGCCATCCCGTACGCCTCGTCGACCCGCACCAGCGCCTGGGCGAAGGAGATCCGCTCCCGCGCGGCGAGCGCGTCGATCATCGCCTCGGCCCGCTCGCCGATGCCGCGCTTGGGCACGTTGAGGATCCGGCGCAGCGGCACGGTGTCCTCGGGGTTGGAGAGCACCCGCAGGTACGCCAGGACGTCCCGGACCTCCTTGCGCTCGTAGAAGCGCACCCCGCCGACCACCTTGTACGGCAGGCCGACCCGGATGAACACCTCCTCGAACACGCGGGACTGGGCGTTGGTCCGGTAGAAGATCGCGACGTCGCCGGGCTTGGCCTCACCCTTGTCGGTGAGCCGGTCGATCTCGTCGGCGATGAACTGGGCCTCGCCGTGCTCGTCGTCCGCGACGTAGCCGACGACCTTCTCGCCGTGGTCCCCGGCCGTCCACAGCTTCTTCTCGCGGCGGTTGGCGTTGCGCTCGATGACGGCGTTGGCGGCGCTCAGGATCGTCTGGGTGGAGCGGTAGTTCTGCTCCAGCAGGATCGTGGTCGCGTTCGGGTAGTCCTCCTCGAACTGGAGGATGTTGCGGATCGTCGCGCCGCGGAAGGCGTAGATCGACTGGTCCGCGTCACCGACCACGCACAGCTCGGCCGGCGGCACCTCGGCGAGGTGCGCGGCCGCCGGGTTCACGAAGTCCCCGTCCGCGGTGCGCTTCGGCGCGGCCGCGACGGATCCGCCGCTCAGCTCCCGGACGAGCATGTACTGGGCGTGGTTGGTGTCCTGGTACTCGTCGACCAGGATGTGCCGGAACCGGCGCCGGTAGTGCTCGGCGACGTCGGGGAAGGCCTGCAGCAGGTTCACCGTCGTCATGATGATGTCGTCGAAGTCCAGCGCGTTGGCCTCGCGCAGCCGCCGCTGGTAGAGCGCGTACGCCTCGGCGAGCTTCTTCTCCATCGGGTTGGCGGCCTGGTCGGCGAAGGTCTCCTCGTCGATCAGCTCGTTCTTGAGGTTGCTGATCTTCGCGGTGAAGGACTTCGGCGGGAACTGCTTCGGGTCCAGGTCGAGGTCGCGGCAGACCAGCGACATCAGCCGCTGCGAGTCGGCCGAGTCGTAGATCGAGAAGCTGGAGGTGAAGCCCAGCTGCTTGGACTCGCGGCGCAGGATGCGCACGCAGGCGCTGTGGAAGGTGGAGACCCACATCGCCCGGGCGCGCGGGCCGACCAGCGCCTCGACGCGCTCGCGCATCTCGCCGGCCGCCTTGTTGGTGAAGGTGATCGCCAGGATCTCCCCCGGCTGCACGCCGCGGGCGCCCAGCAGGTGGGCGATCCGGTGGGTCAGCACCCGGGTCTTGCCCGAGCCGGCGCCGGCCACGATCAGCAGCGGGGAGCCCGCGTGCAGCACCGCCTCGCGCTGCGGGTCGTTCATCCCCTCCAGCAGTTGCGCCGGGTCGATCACCGCCCGGGCGGCGCCGTTGCGGTACCAGGCGTCCCGCTCCGTCTCGGCGGCGTGGTCGGTCTGGAACAGCCCGTCCGGGATGGCCTCCTCGTACGCGTCGTACGGAAGGTCGTCCTCGTACGGCGGGGGCTCCTCGTCCACGGGAGCGGCGGGCTGCTTCGACCCGGCGGCGGGGGCCTCGAAACCGGGGAGCGGAAGGTCGTCAAAGAGGCTACTCATGGCACATCGAGTCTATGGCCACCCGCCGACAAGCCCGCCCGCCCCGGAGGATCCGGGGCGGGCGGGCTTCGGCTCCGGGACCTGTCAGACCAGGCGACGGGCGGTGGCCCAGCGGGTCAGCTCGTGGCGGTTGCTCAGCTGGAGCTTGCGCAGCACGGCGGAGACGTGGCTCTCGACCGTCTTCACCGAGATGAAGAGCTGCTTGGCGATCTCCTTGTAGGCGTAGCCGCGGGCGATCAGCCGCAGGACCTCGCGCTCGCGCTGGGTGAGCCGGTCCAGGTCCTCGTCCACCGGCGGGGTGTCGGTGGCGGCGAAGGCGTCCAGCACGAAGCCGGCCAGCCGGGGCGAGAACACCGCGTCGCCGTCGGCGATCCGGAAGACCGCGTTCACCAGGTCGGTGCCGGTGATGGTCTTGGTGACGTAGCCGCGCGCGCCGCCGCGGATGACGCCGATGACGTCCTCGGCGGCGTCCGACACCGACAGCGCCAGGAACTTCACCCCTCCCTGCTCCCCCATCACGCCGACCGAGCGGCGCAGCACCTCGACGCCGCCGCCGCCCGGCAGGTGGACGTCGAGCAGCACCACGTCCGGCCTGGTCTCGGCGACCACGCGGACCGCCGAGTCCACGTCGTCGGCCTCGCCGACCACGTCGATGCCGGTCACCTCGGTACGGCCGATCTCGGCCCTGACCCCCGTCCGGAACATCCGGTGGTCGTCCACCAGTACGACCCGCGCGGTCCTCCCCCGGCCTTCGGCTGCGGGTACCCCCATCGGAGCTGCCTCAGTCATCCGTTCTCTCCATCTCCAGCTCGACCTCGGTACCGCCGCCCGCCGCCGGCCGCACCCGAGCGGTGCCGCCGTTGCGCTTCATCCGGCCGATGATCGACTCCCGTACGCCCATCCGGTCCTCGGGTACCGTGTCGGGGTCGAAGCCGGGGCCGTGGTCGCGGACGAACACCGACACCGTCCTCCCCTCCACCTCGGCGTAGACCTGGACCGGTCCCCCGCCACCGTACTTGGCCGCGTTGACGGTCGCCTCCCTCGCGGCCTGCATCTGTGCCGCGATCCTCTCGTCCATCGGGCAGTCGCCGACGATCACCAGCTCGACCTGGACGCCGTGCCGGTCCTCGACCTCGGCGACGGCGGCCCGCAGGGTCTCCGCCATGGTGTCCGGCGCGGCCTCGGCCGCGGCCTCCGGGCGGTACAGCCACAGCCGCAGCTCGCGCTCCTGCGAGCGCGCCAGCCGCAGCACCTCCTTGGGGTCCTCGGCCCTGCGCTGGATCAGGGTCAGGGTGTGCAGCACGGAGTCGTGGATGTGCGCGGCGATCTCGGCCCGCTCCTGGGCGCGGATGCGGGCGGTGCGCTCGGCCCCGAGGTCCTGCCAGAGCCGCAGGCCGTACGGGCCGAGCAGCACCAGCACGCCGACCAGCACCGCGAGCGAGGCCTCGATCACCGAGCCGAGCGTGGAGCCGCTGCCCTGCATGGCGAGCAGCGCGATGGTGCCGGCCACCGCGAGCAGCACGCCCGCGCCGACCCGGGTGTAGGCGCCGCGCCGCTTCTCGCCCTCCTCGATGCCGAACCAGCGCTGCCAGCGCGAGTCGTCGGCCTGCCGCCAGACCAGCGCCACGCCGACGCCGATCGCCAGCAGCGGCCAGGTGTACGGCTTGGCGGTCTGCCAGCCGAGCACGTTGAGCAGCGCGATCACGCCGATCACGGTCATCACCAGGGCGGCGAGCTGGCCGAGGCCGCCCTGCCCGGCCTTGCCGGCCGGCCCGGCCTCCTCCCCCTCCACGGGGGCGGTCACCGGCTCGCCCTGCAGGGTGTGCTGGAGCAGCCGGCGCATCCGGCCCACCCAGCCGGTGGCCTGGCCGCCCTTGTTCAGCAGCCCGCCCTGCACCCCAGGCGAGGCCGGGACGAACGCCCCGTTGACGTACACCCACTGGGCGCCGCCGCGCTGCGAGGGCTCGCCGATGCCGATCGGCACCACGAACCAGAACGCGGCGTACAGCAGCGCGCCGATCCCCTGCGCGAAGAACAGCACGACGAAGGCGATCCGCACCCACCGCACCGGCAGCCCGAGGTGCACCGCCAGGCCGTGCGCGACGCCGCCGAGCATCCGCCCCCGCGGGCTGCGGTAGAGCCGCCGGTAGGGCGGCCGACCGCCGTCGGGCGCACTCGGGTCGGCGCCGGCCGACGGCGCGGCGTCGGGAGCGATGGTTCGGGGATCGGTACCGGGGGCTGCCACGCCACCGATGGTTCCACGCGGGCGCCCGCGGGCGCATCAGGGTGTGTCCCCATCCCGTATCAGGGACAAGTCAGGGTACGGACAGGGATCGACCCGGTTGGGCCGGGCCGTCCCCTGCCGGAAGGATGGTGCCCATGACCGAGGACCCCCGCATCGAGGAGGCCGGGCCCGCCGCCCCGCCGGAACCGGACCGCCCGCCACTGACCCGGGCCGAGCACCACCGCGTGGTGGCCGGCGTCTGCGGCGGCCTCGGCCGGCACCTGGACATCGACCCGGTGGTGTTCCGGATCGTCACGGTGGTGCTCTGCCTCTCCGGCGGCCTCGGGCTGTTCCTGTACGGCCTGGCCTGGCTGATCGTCCCGACCGACGGCGAGCCCAAGGGCCGCGGCGGGCGCACGGAACTCCAGCGGGTGCTCACCGGGCGGGTGGACGGCCAGTCGGTCGGCGCGGTGCTGCTGACGGTGATCGGCACCGGGGTGTTCTTCTCCTCGATGGGCGACGGGGAACAGATGTTCCCGCTGCTGCTGCTCGCCGCCCTGGTCTTCCTCGCGGTGCGCTACGACCCGGAGCGCCGCCGGGGCCGGGGCCGGGGGCGCGAGCGCCGCCGCGGCGGCCCGTACGACCGCCACTTCCCCGGGCAGGAGGGCAGCGGGGTCACCGGCGGCGCCGCGGGCGCCGACGGCACCGGGGCCTACCGCTGGCCGCGGCCGGAGCAGGACGAGGCCGCCCGGCCCGCCGGCCGGACCCCCGCCGACGGCCCGGCCCCCGGCCCCGGCGGCTACCTGTGGGACCCGCGCCACCCCGAGCGCAACCCGTACGGGGGCGCCTCCCCGGCCGGCCCGACCCCGCCGTACGGCACCCCCGTGCCCCCGGTCGGCGGCCCGGCCCAGCCCTGGTGGCAGCGCGCCGACCTGCCCGAGGGCGACCCGCTGCGCAAGGAGAACGGCCGGCGCCGCCCCGCGCCCGCCGCCGTGCGGCACCCCCGGGAGCGCTCGGCGCTCGGCTTCTTCGGCTTCCTGCTGGCGGTCGGCGCCGGCGCCACGGTCTGGGCCGCCTCCACCGACCGCCACAACCCCACCGTGCTGGGCGCGACGATGCTGGCCACCGCGCTGCTGGTGGTGGGCCTGACCCTGCTGGTCGGCGCGAAGTTCGGCCGGGCCCGCCGGCTGGCGGTGACCGGCATGCTGCTCACCCTGGCGCTGGCCTTCGTCGGCCACGCGCCGGACTCCATGCGCAACGCCGTCGGCGACCGCGAGTGGACCGTCGCCTCGGCCGCCGACCTGCACGACCGGTACAACCTGGGCGCCGGGAAGCTCAACCTGGACCTGTCCGCGGTCGACCCGGCCGGGGCCACCCTCGCCACCAAGGTCGACCTCGGCGTCGGCGACATCACCGTCACCGTGCCGGATGACGTGACGGTGAACGTGGTGGCCCGGGTCGGGCTGGGCAACGTCTCCGTCCCCGGCGAGCAGAGCGACAGCACCGGACGGCACACCTACCTGATCGGCCCTGCCAACGGGCAGCCGGCCAAGGGCACCGTCAATCTCGAACTCGGACTCGGGCTCGGCAACATCAAGGTGGTCCAGCAGTGAGGAAGCACCGGCTCGACCTGTTCTCGCTGATCGCGGGTGCGCTGTTCACCGTGATCGCCGTGGTCTACCTGGTCGCGGCGCTCAACGACCGGTCGGTGAACGGGCGGATCGTCATCCCCGTCGCCTTCATCGTGCTCGGCGTCGGCGGCCTGGCCGGCGCGGTCGCGGCGGTGGCCCGGCGCGGCCGGCCCGACCGCGAGGAGTGACCGCCCCCGGAGAGCCCTGAACGCGCCCGCCCGGCCCCGGGTCCTCAGCTCTGCTGCGGGCCCAGGGTCAGCTGGTCCCCGTTCTTGCTGACGGCGTACTTGGGCAGCGGCTTGACCGCCGGCCCGTTGACCACCGCACCGGTCGCGGCGTCGAACCGGGAGCCGTGGCAGGGGCAGTACAGCTGGCCGTTCTTCGGCGCGTCCACGGCGCAGCCGGAGTGGGTGCACACCGCGGAGAAGGCGCAGTACTGGCCGGCCTTGGGCTGCACGATGTAGACGGCGTCCCCGGTGGCCGGGTCCTTGACCTGGGCCGCGCCGCCGACCGGCACGCTCGCGGCGGGCACCGCGGGGGCCTGTGCCGGGGCGTTCGGGACCGCGGCGCCGGGGGCCGGCGCTTCGGCGACCGGGGCCGCCGACTGCGCGGAGGCCGCCGACTGCGTGGAGGCGGCCGACTCGTCCCGGCCGAAGGTACGGGTCAGCGAGCCGGTGAGCAGCCCGGCCCCGCCGATCGCGACGGCCGCGATCCCGCCGTCCACCAGGGCCCGGCGCTTGACGTGGTCCTCGCCCAGCCCGCGCTCACGGTCCCGCGCGGCCCGGCGGGCCAGGTAGCCGTCCACCGACAGGTCCGGCGTGCCGGCCAGCAGCAGCGGGGTCCAGGCCATCAGGTAGGCCAGGTCGTTGCCGAGGTAGTACGGCGAGACGCTCCAGCTGACCGTCAGCCACAGGCTGAGGTTGAGCAGCGCGCCGCCGAGCGCGGCGACCCGGCCCCAGAGGCCGAGCAGGGTGCCGAGGCCCACCGCCAGCTCGCCGAAGGCCACGGCGAGCGCGAACAGGGTCGGGTGGCCGAGGGCGGGGCCGAGCAGGAAGGAGATCGGGCTGCCGCCCGCCTTGGCGGCCTGGGTCTGCGAGACGAAGGACGCCGGGTCGCCCGCCCCGGCCAGGAAGTGGGCGTCGGAGAGCTTGTCGAGGGCGGCGTAGACGAAGGTGACACCGAGGAAGAGCCGCAGCGGCAGCAGCGCGTACCTGGACGCGAGCGCCCTCAGCTGCGCCGCCCGGGCGGCCGGACCGGCCGCTCCCCCGCCTGCCGGCACCGGGTTGCTGGCCTCCGACATCCCTCACACCTTCCCTCGCCGCCTGCCACCGCCTGACAGGTCCGGTCCGCATTCTGCCCGCTCCCGGCCGCTTTCGGTGGGAGGTCCCTCCCGACGAGCGGCGCCCGCACCGCAAACGGCCGCGCCGTCGCTCCCTCCGTTACGGGAACGACGGCGCGGCCGTTCAGGCATCGGCCTCGGGACGAGCAAACGTCCCGGCGGCCGGTGGGAGTGCTACTCCCACTCGATGGTGCCCGGCGGCTTGCTGGTGACGTCGACGACGACGCGGTTCACGTCGCGGACCTCGTTGGTGATCCGGGTGGAGATCTTCGCCAGCACGTCGTACGGCAGGCGCGACCAGTCGGCGGTCATGGCGTCCTCGGACGAGACCGGGCGCAGCACGATCGGGTGGCCGTAGGTGCGGCCGTCGCCCTGCACGCCCACGCTGCGGACGTCGGCGAGCAGCACGACCGGGCACTGCCAGATCTCGCGGTCCAGACCGGCCGCGGTCAGCTCCTCGCGGGCGATCGCGTCGGCGTCGCGGAGCAGGTCCAGGCGCTCCTTGGTGACCTCGCCGACGATCCGGATGCCCAGGCCCGGGCCCGGGAACGGCTGGCGCTGGACGATCTCCTCCGGCAGGCCCAGCTCCTGGCCGACCATCCGGACCTCGTCCTTGAACAGCTTGCGCAGCGGCTCGACCAGCTGGAACTGGAGGTCCTCGGGCAGGCCGCCGACGTTGTGGTGGGACTTGATGTTGGCGGTGCCGGTGCCGCCGCCGGACTCCACCACGTCCGGGTACAGGGTGCCCTGGACCAGGAAGTCGACCGACTCGCCCTGCTCGCCGGCCTCGGCGACGATCTCGGCCTGGGCCTGCTCGAAGACCCGGATGAACTCCCGGCCGATGATCTTGCGCTTCTCCTCGGGGTCGGTGACCCCCTTCAGCGCGTTCAGGAAGCGCTCGGAGGCGTCGACGACCTTCAGCTGGACGCCGGTGGCGGCCACGAAGTCCTTCTCGACCTGCTCGGTCTCGCCCTTGCGCATCAGGCCGTGGTCGACGTAGACGCAGGTCAGCCGGTCGCCGATGGCCTTGTTGACCAGGGCGGCCGCGACCGCGGAGTCCACGCCGCCGGACAGGCCGCAGATCGCGCGCTTGTTGCCGACCTGCTCGCGGATCAGGGCGATCTGCTCGTCGACCACGCTGCCGGTGGTCCAGGTCGGGGCGATGCCGGCGCCGCGGTAGAGGAAGTGCTCCAGGACCTGCTGGCCGTGGTCGGAGTGCAGCACCTCGGGGTGGTACTGGACGCCGTAGAGCCGGGCCTCGTCGTTCTCGAAGGCCGCGACCGGGACCAGGTCGGTGGAGGCGGTGACGGTGAAGCCCTCCGGGGCGGCGGAGCAGGCGTCGCCGTGCGACATCCACACCGAGTGCTGCGCCGGGACGCCCTCGAACAGGGTGGAGCCGGTGCGGGAGACGGTCAGCGGGGTGCGGCCGTACTCGCGGGCACCGTTGTTGTCGACGGTGCCGCCGAGGCTCTTGGCCATCAGCTGGAAGCCGTAACACATGCCGAAGACCGGGACACCGGCCTCGAAGATCGAGCGGTCGATCTGCGGCGCGCCCTCTTCGTAGACCGACGACGGGCCACCGGAGAGGATGATCGCCTTGGGGTTCTTGGCGAGCATCTCGGCGACCGGCATGCTGCTCGGCACGATCTCGCTGTAGACCCGCGCCTCACGCACCCGACGGGCGATGAGCTGGGCGTACTGGGCGCCGAAGTCGACCACCAGGACGGGGTCGTTGTCCGGCGCGGACTGGACGGGAATTGCAGAGGACACGGACGGCCTTCCGGCAGCGGTATCGAGGTGTCGCGCGTGGCCGCCTCCCCGGCGGGGCTGCGGCTGCGGCGGACGGTGTGGGGTGTCTGGACACCGATTCTACCGGGCTGTCCGGTTTCACTCGTCTGCACGTCCAATGGACCGTGACCGCACGGGGCGGCGGTTCGTTGCTTCTGACGAACGTACGGCCGCGCCGCGTCCGCCAGACGCGCCGCCGCCCCCGCGGGGGCACCGCCGTACGGCAGCAGGACCACGCGTGGAGCTCCACCCCAGTCCACCGGCGCACGTGGTGCCGCCGCCCGGCCCGCCGGGCGCACGGCTCCGTGGGACCGTGCGCGGGTGCCGCGGCCGGCCAGCAGGGGACAGCGAACCCGGCCGCGACTGGGCCGAGAGGTGGGACGGCCGGGGTCCGGGGACGCCCGGGACCGGCCGTCACACCCCCGGTCCGATCCGGTGCGCGCCCGGGCGCACTCCCCCTCCCACCCAGCGCCGCTACGCGCGTCCCCGTGCGCCACAACCACCCGAACCGCTACTCACCGTGATCATCAGCGGCGGGCTCGACGGGAAATGCTCTGTGCCGAACTGTGCCGAACCGGTTGCAGAGCGAGCCCCTCGTCCAGCACGATGCTCGTTGTAAGCGGTTCTCCCGGCGCCTCACGGCTCGCCGAGGAGGCCCGCGACGGCGTTCTCCGCAGCCGCGCCGCAGGGAGGCGGCAACGGTTTACCGTTCACACTCCGTGAGCACGGGCCCGGCGCAGACCTGCGCACCGAGCCGCCGCCCACGGACGTCCGCGCCCCGCGCGACCGGCCACCCACGCCGGAGCCGCACGGCGCACCCCGAAGCCAACCGACACGACGGCGCTCCTCCCCCGGCGCCGTCACCGCAGCACCGGCGCGGCCCTGACGCCGAGTGCTGAACGACAAAGGGCCCCGTTCCCCCGCGGGGCCCTTTGCCCTTTTCGGGGGCGCCCGGAGTCAGGGGCACCCGGAGTCAGGGGTGCCCGAAGTCAGGGGTGCTCGCGCCAGACGCTCGGGTCGACCGGCTCCTGGCCCGGGGGCGGCGGCACCGCGCCGGGCGCCGACGTCCCGCCGGCCGGAGCGGGCGGCGCCGGGTGCGAGTCCAGCACCTCGCTCGGCCCACCGGACTGCGGCGGCACGCCGTGGCCCGGCATCACCGGCGCCCCCGGTGTCGCGTACGGCACCTGCGGCGGCACCTCCGCGTACGGCCCGCCGGCCCGGGCTCCGGCACCCTGCACGCCGGCGCCCTGGGCTCCAACGCCCTGGGCGGAGGCGAACGGCGACTCGGCGTACGGCACCGCGGTCTGCGGCGCGCCCACACCCCGGCCGCGGACGGCCGCCAGCAGCGGCGGCACCAGCACCGCGCCGACCACCGACCAGACCAGGTTGGCCAGCAGCACGCTGAGGAACACCAGGCCGACCGCGGTCTCCTGGGACATGTCCACGCGGGCCGAGGAGGTCCAGCCCCGCATCGACATCGTCCTGGTCATCTGCGCACCGGCCACCGTCATCAGCACGGTGAGCGCCACCCCGTACACGGCCGCCAGCCGGAGCCGGTCGGCCGCGTCCAGTCGGCGCCGGTACGCGGACCAGCCGAGCAGGCCCGCCGCGGCGAGCGCCAGCAGGCCGCACCAGCGCCAGTCGGCGGCCGCGTCGTGCAGGTCGAAGAAGGAGATCTCCGCGTCGCTGCTGCGGTCGCCCCAGCTCTCGCCCTGGCCGGACAGCCCGGAGTGCACCCGCCAGGTCGACCCCGAGCCGAAACCGAGCAGGAGGAGGCCCAGGTTGGGCAGGAACGCGAGCGAGACCGCCGTCTCCACGCCCTCCTTGCTGTTCGCCGCGACCAGCACGAAGGCCACCAGCGCGGCCAGCCCGACCGCCAGCGCCAGCGCCTGGCCCGCCGTGAGCGCGGCCACCGCCCAGCCGCGCACCGACCGGTTGCGCCAGGCCGCCCAGCGCAGGGCGTCGGTGCCGTGGACGGCGAAGGCCAGTGCGGCGGCCAGCAGGGCCGTCCACCCGACCGCCTCCACCCAGCCCGAGTCCGCGCCGAAGCTCATGCCGGTGCTCCGCAGGGGGTAGCCGGACTCGTCGTCGAACCGGTCCGCCGGCTGCCAGGTCGTCCCTCCGACCAGCCCGATCAGCAGCGTCACCCCGGCCAGCACCACGGCGGTGCGCAGCGCCTCGCCACCGGCCTGGCCGCGGGTCAGCCGGGCGCCGACCGCCTTGCGCCCGCGGGCCCCGGCCCGCAGGCCGAGCCAGAGCGCCAGCGCCCAGAGCACGGTGACGGTCATCGGCAGCACCCGGAACGCGAGCTCCAGGTCGTCCAGGGTGTCGCGGCTGGACGCGGGGTGCCCGGTCAGCCGGAACGGCGCGCCGAAGGCGTTCAGCGTCATCGCCAGCGCCGCGCCGAACCGGTCGCCGTAGCCGGGCGAGGCGATGAACGCGTCGTAGTCGTAGCCGCTCGGGACAGCCGTGATCAGCGCCGCCACGAGCAGCACGCCGGTCGGGGCGATCGCGGCCCGGAGCGCCGGGCGCCAGTCCGATCCGGTGAGCCAGCGCATCACCGGCGAGGGCCCGCGCTGCGGCTCGTACGGGTTCCCGCCGCCCCAGCTGCCCACCGCGGGCGGCCCGGCGACGGGCGGCGGCGGGGGCGGCGGGTACCCGGGGGCACCGGGCGGCGGACCGTACGAGGGCGGGACGGGCGGTGCGGCGGGCGGGGCGTCCGCCGGCGGGGGCGGGGGCGGCGGCGCCGACGGCCGCCCGCACGAACCGCAGACGACCGCCCCCTCCTGCGAAGTCGCGCCGCACGATGCGCAGTTGGCCATGGCCCGCGCTCCCCCCGATCGACGAGTCCCTGGCGGCCCCAGGGAGCCCGTTTATCCCATCGGACCCGAACGGATGTCAACCGGGAACCGGGGCAGGCGGATTGGCCCGCCGGACGGGTTCAGTCGCGCTTCTTCGGGACCTCCGGGACGGGCAGCAGCGGCAGCCGCAGCGCGCCGAACGCGCCCTCCGGCACGGCCGGCCGCACCGGCGCGACCGCCGCGACCCGCCGGTACTCCTCGCCCTGGGCCGGGCGCGGGTCCGCCTCGCCCTTGTTCGGCCACATCGACAGGGCGCGCTCGGCCTGCGCGGTGATGGTGAGCGAGGGGTTGACGCCCAGGTTGGCGGAGACGGCCGAACCGTCCACCACGCTGATCCCGGGGTAGCCGTACAGCCGGTGGTACGGGTCCACCACGCCGGTCTCGGGGGCGTCGCCGATCGGGCAGCCACCCAGGAAGTGCGCCGTCATCGGGATGTCGAAGATCTCGCCGACGGTGCCGCCGGCGAAGCCGTTGATCTCGTCGGCCAGCGCCTGGGCGCCCCGCTCGGCCGCCGGGATCCAGGTCGGGTTGGGTTCGCCGTGGCCCTGGGTGGAGGTGAGCCGGGCCTTGCCGAGCGGGCCCTTCTTCAGCGAGACGGTGATCGAGTTGTCCAGCGACTGCATCACCAGGCCGATGATCGTCCTCTCGGACCAGCGGCGCTGGTCCATCGAACGGGCGAAGGTCAACGGGTGGAGCGCCGAGTTCGCCAGGTAGCGCAGCCAGCGCGGAATCGTTCCGCCGCCCTTGACCTGGGCGATGGACAGCGCGCCCATCGCGTTGGAGCCCTTGCCGTAGCGGACCGGCTCGATGTGGGTGTTGGAGTCCGGGTGGATCGAGGAGGTGATCGCCACGCCCTTGGTGAAGTCCGCCTTGGTGCCGTAGCGCCGGTCGGTGGTCTGCGCACCCACCAGGGCCTCGGAGTTGGTGCGGGTCAGCTCGCCCAGCCGCGCCGAGATCCGGGGCAGGTGGCCGCTGTCCCGCATCCGGTGCAGCAGCGACTGGGTGCCGTAGGTGCCGGCCGCGACGACCACCCGGGCCGCGGTGATCGTCCGCGCGCCCGCCTTCACCCGGTCGGTCTTCGAGCGCGCGTCGGTACGGCGCACGTCCACCGCGTAGCCGCGGCTCCCGTCGGCCCCGCCGATCTCCCGGATCCGGGCCACCGTGGTCAGCGGGTGGATCTGCGCGCCGCCCTTCTCGGCCAGGTGGAGGTAGTTCTCGGTGAGCATGTTCTTGGCGCCGTGCCGGCAGCCGGTCATGCACTCGCCGCACTCCACACAGGCCTTGCGGGCCGGGCCGGCGCCGCCGAAGTACGGGTCGGCGACCTCGCCGCCGGGCGCCGCCTTGGCACTGCCCCCGGCGTCCCCGCCGTCGCCGAAGAAGACCCCGACCGGCGCCATGTGGAAGGTGTCGCCGACGCCCATCCGCTCGGCGGCCGCCTTGAGGTGGACGTCCGAGGGGGTGAGGGTCGGGTTGAGCCGGACCCCGAGCATCCGCTGCGCCTGGTCGTAGAACGGCGCCAACTCCTGCTGCCAGTCGGTGATGTGGCGCCACTGCCGGTCCTCGAAGAAGGCCTTCGGCGGCACGTACAGCGTGTTGGCGTAGTTCAGCGAGCCGCCGCCGACCCCGGCGCCGGCCAGGATCAGTACGTTGGCCAGCAGGTGGATGCGCTGGATGCCGTACAGCCCGAGCTGCGGCGCCCACAGGTAGTTCGGCAGGTCCCAGGAGTTCTTGGGCAGTTCGTCCCGGTCGAAGCGCCGCCCGGCCTCCAGGACGGCGACCCGGTAGCCCTTCTCGGTCAGCCGCAGGGCCGCGACCGAACCGCCGAAGCCGGACCCGACCACCACCACGTCGTAGTCGAACTCCGCCGCACCGCCGGACTGCACCATCTGCCACCGCTCCTTCGCCGGGTGAACCTGCCTGTGGGTGCCGCGAACCGGGCCCCACCGGTCCGGCGGGGCCCGGTTCGCGGTCGGGTCCTACTTGAAGCGCAGCGCCTTGAGCGCCCGCAGCCCGCCGGTCATCACGGCGGCGAACTGCTTGTCGTCCAGGCCGAACGAGGGCGCGAGCGGCACCAGCCGCTGGGTCGCGATGGTCTGCGCCTCGGTGAAGCGCAGGATGCCCTCGGCACCGTGCCGGCGGCCCAGCCCGGAGTCGCCCATGCCGCCCATCGGCGAGCCGACCGAGCCGTACGCGGCGGCGTAGGCCTCGTTGACGTTGACCGTGCCGGTGCGCAGCCGGGCCGCGACCGTCCGGCCGCGCCGCAGGTCCCCGGTCCAGACGCTGGAGTTCAGTCCGTACGGCGTGGAGTTGGCGGCGGCGACCGCCTCCTCGTCGGTGTCGAAACGGTAGAGGGAGACGACCGGCCCGAAGGTCTCCTCGGCGCAGACCGCCATGTCCGGGGTGACGCCGTCGAGGATGGTCGGCTCGAAGAAGAACGGTCCGAGGTCCGGCCGGGCGCGCCCGCCGGCCACCACGGTGGCGCCCGCCTTGACCGCCTCGTCCACGTGCCGGGTGGTGGTCTCCAGCTGACGGGCGGAGACCAGCGAGCCCATGTCCGCGCCGTACGCGAGGCCGCCGCCCAGGCGCAGCGCCCGGGTGCGGGCGGCGAAGCGCTCCAGGAACTCGTCGGCCACCGAGCGGTGCACCAGCAGCCGCTCGATCGAGATGCACAGCTGTCCGGCGGAGGAGAAGCAGGCCCGGACGGCGCCCGCGGCGGCCGCGTCGAGGTCGGCGTCGGCGAGCACCAGCATGGCGTTCTTGCCGCCGAGTTCGAGCGAGGCGCCGACCAGCCGGGCGGCGGCGCGCTGGGCGACGTCGCGGCCGGTGCGGGTGGAGCCGGTGAACGAGACGTAGTCGGCGTGCTCCACCACGGCGGGGCCGATCACCGGTCCGTCGCCGATCACGATCTGCCACAGGTCGGCCGGCAGCCCGGCCTCGACCAGCAGCTCCCGGGCCCACAGCGCGGTCAGCGCGGTCTGGGTGTCGGGCTTGTTGACCACCGCGTTGCCGGCCGCGAAGGCGGGCAGGGCGTCGCCGATGGACAGCTCCAGCGGGTAGTTCCACGGCGAGATGTGGCCGACCACGCCCTTGGGGCGGCGGGCCTCGACGGCGTGGGTGAGCACCGGCAGCGCGCCGCCGCGCCGCTTGTCCTTGAGGTAGCCGTGCGCGGCCCGTCCGTAGTGCCGGGCGGCCATGGCGACGGCCAGCACCTCCTCGAAGGCGTGCAGCCGGGCCTTGCCGGTCTCCGCCTGGATGAGGTCCAGCACCTCGTCCTGCCGCCGGAGCAGCAGGTCGTGGAAGCGCAGCAGGACGGCGGCCCGGCGGCGCACCGGCAGCGCGGCCCAGGCGGCCTGGGCGCGGCGGGCCAGCTGGAAGGCGACCTCGACGTCGGCCGGGGTCGACCGCGGCAGGCTGGCCAGCCGTTCGCCGGTCAGCGGGGCGACGGTCTCCACCAGGTCGGGTTCGCCGGTGGCGGTGACGCCGGCGGCCAGCCTGGCGACCAGGGACCGCGGAACGGCCGCGGTGACGGTCCGGCCGCCGCCGGGGGCCGCCGGGTTGCCGGCGCCGGGGTGTTCGGTGGCCACTGCATCTGCTGTGAGGTCCGACATACGGCGCAGCCTAGGCGCTCGGCGGCCGGTCCGGTACCCGTCGGTAACAAGAATCTGCCCCAGTCGGGCGAAAGCGGGCACCGCCCGGCCCGGTCAGCGGATCGGGGTGAAGCTGTTGAGCACCGCGTAGAAGCGCTGCTCGGCCTCGTTCCACTCGCTGCCCTTCTCCGGGCTGGACGAGTAGATCGCGTAGCTGGTGCCGTCCTGGCCGATGAACTCGGTCTCGATCGCGCGCCGGCGGCCGCCCTCCTTGGCCGCGTAGCTGAACTCCCAGACCGCCGCCTCCTGGCCCTTCACCGCCGTGCCGGCCATCCGGTGCTGCTTGTAGTCCTTGAGCGACTTGGAGAGGCTGGCCTCCATCTGCCGCATGTGCTCCAGCGGCTTGACCGACTGGCCGACGGTGACGGCGAACTGGAGGTAGTGCACCTTGCCGTCGGGGGTGTAGTAGATCTGGTTGTCCCCGGAGCTGATCCGCTGCCAGGACGGGGTCCCGTTCGGCAGCGGGAAGCGGAAGCCGGCCGGGTCGTCGACCCAGTGGTAGCCGTTGGGCGGCGCCACCGCGGGGGAGGCGTCGCTGGTGGGCTCGGGCCCGGTGGACTCGACCGCGGTGGGCGTCGGGTCCTCGACGGGGCCGCCGCCCACCACGTGCCGGGTGACGAGGAAGGTGCCCGCGGCGGCCAGCAGACCGACGCCCACGGCTATGCCGACGATCTTCAGCAGGTTGCGGCGCTTGGCCGGTCCGCGCGCGGGCGCGTATGGGTGCGGCACCGGCGCGACGGGCGCGGTGTGCGCCCGGGCCACGTCCTGCGCGCCCCCGGTGGTGTCCGGTTCGGCGGGGGCGGGGGCGGGGGCGGGGGCGGGAGCCTTCGGCTCGGTCGGCTCCTCGGAGCCCTCGACCGGCTCCGCGGCGGGCGTCGGCCCCTCGCTGCGGTCCACCACCGGCACCGACTGGGTGGGCGTGCGCACCGACGCCACCGACTTCAGGCCCATCGTGTGCCCGGCCTGAACCTCGGCCAGCATCCGGGCCACCTCGTCCGCGGTCGGCCGCTCCGCCGGGTCCTTGGCCATCAGCGCGGCCAGCACCGGGCCCAGCGGCCCGGCCCGCCGCGACTCCGGCAGCGGCTCGTCCACCACCGCGGCGAGCGTGGTGATCGGCGAGTCCCGCCGGAACGGCGACTGGCCCTCGACCGCCGCGTACAGCGTCGCCCCGAGGCCCCACAGGTCCGAGGCAGGCCCGGGCCGCTCGCCCTGGGCCCGCTCGGGCGCCAGGTAGTCCGGCGAGCCGACCAGGTCGCCCGGCCGGGTCAGCTCGGTCGAGCCCTCGTACTTCGCGATGCCGAAGTCCAGCAGCACCACCCGCCCGGTGCCGCGCTCCAGCAGCACGTTGGCCGGCTTCACGTCCCGGTGCAGCACGCCCAGCTGGTGGCCGCGGTGCAGCGCCGCCAGCACCTGGCTGCCGACCTCGGCGGCGGCGCGCGGCTGCAGGGTGCCGTCCTGGCTGATCACGTCGGCCAGCGAACGGCCGTCGACCAGCTCCATCACGATCCACGGCCGGCCGTCCTGCTCCAGCACGTCGTGCACGGTGATCACGCCGGGGTGCTTGATCCGCGCGGCCGCGCTGGCCTCGCGCTTCATCCGGGTGTGCAGGATCTGCAGGTCCTCCTCGGGCAGGTGGTTGACGGTCAGCTCCTTGACCGCGACCTCCCGGTCGAGCATCCGGTCCCAGGCCCGCCAGACGGTGCCCATGCCGCCCCGGCCGAGCCGCTCGCCGAGCTCGTACCGCCCGGCCAGCAACCGCTCCGCCTCGGCCGCCTCCGGCCGGTCCTGCACGCCCATCTGCGCCCGCTCCCCCACACATTCCGCCTGCCGTCACCGCGACGGAGGGCCTGGTGCAGACCACTGTTCGAACAAATCCCACGCACACATTAGGCGCACCTTGCCGCCCCCGGTAATCACGCCCACCCCCTGGACCGCAAGACCGGAATCCGAGCGGATCGTCAGCCCGCGAACAGCACCACCGCGACAATTCCCAGCGCGAGCAGCACAAACACCCCGCCCACCAGCAGCGGCCCCAACAGGGAGGGGGGTATCCGGGGCGGCTTCGCCCCGTTTCCTGCCCCGAAGTCCCCGCCGTCACCGCCCTTTCGGGCACTCCCCCGCGCACCGGAGCGCCCGGCCCTCCCGCCCCGCACCCGCGGCTGCCGCGGCACCGCCGGCGCCGCCTGGTCCAGCGCCACGACCGCCGCCGCCCGCTCCTCGTCGACCGGCTCCGGTGCCCCCGCCAACAGCTCCGCCAGCTCCCCGCGCACCGCCTCCGCCGTCGGCCGCCGCACCGGATCGGGCTGCAGCAGCCGCTCCACCAGCGGCCCGAGCGGCCCGCACACCACCGAGGGCTCCCGCCGCCCGTCCCGTACGGCCGTCACCAACTCCGGCACGTCCCGCTCCGGGTACGGCGCACGGCCGGTGACCAGTCGCTGCGTCAGCACCCCGAGCGCCCAGCAGTCGCCCGCCGGGCCGCCGTCCAACGGCCAGCGCTCCGCCACCGGGCCGACCAGGGTGGCCCGCACCTCGTACCGCTGCCGCCCGCCCGGCCCGCCGAGCTCCTCGGCCAACGCCTCCTCCGCCACCCCGGCGAGCAGCCCGCCGAGCATCGCCGCGCCGTCCTCGCAGACCAGCACCGACTCCGCGGTCAGGGCGCCGTGGGTCAGCCCGGCCGCGTGCAGCGCCCGCAGGGCCCCGGCCAGGTCCGCCGCCAACTCGGCCGCCCGGTACGGCGGCAGCGGCCCTTCGGCGAGCAGCTCGGCCACCGTCCACCCGGCCGGCCGCTCCTCCACCGTCCACAGCAGGTCGTCCTCGACGAACGCGCCGACCCCGCGCAGCAGCCGCGGGTGCGCGACCGGCGCGGCCGAACCGACCGCCGCCACCCGCCGCACCAGCCGGTCCGCCCGCGCGGCGGCGGCCTCGTCCGGATCCTGGCCCACCGTCAGCACCCCCGGCAGTTCCAGGGCACTCAGCAGCACCGACTCACCGGTCCGCTCGTCCACCGCGTGGGCGCGCAGCGGTTCGGGACGGTCCGTCAGCCGGTACCGCCCCGCCAGCAACAACCCGGGGCCGCCTCGCATGCCAGTTCCTCTCGCTCGCCGACCAGCCTACTGAGCGGCTCCCTTAGGCTCGATCCCATGGACTGGACCGATCTGATCGACACCGCCTTCGAGGCGTCCGGAAACAGCAGGGCCAACCGCGCCGAGGCGGTCCGCGACGTCGAGGCGAACGTCATCGACGGCGAGAAGCCGGTCGCCTCGACCGCCGGGCGCCACCCCGACCACTTCCGCAAGGGAGTGCTGGTGCTGACCACCCATCGACTGCTCTTCCTGAAGGACGGGAAGCCGCCGGTCCCGGTTCCGCTCGCCGCCGTCACCGACGTCACCGTGACCCGCACCAAGCTCAACGGCGAAGTGCTCATGGTGGTGGCGCTCACCGGCTCGCACCGCTTCGAGGACGTGGTCAAGGCCGACTTCTTCGCCGAACAGCTCCGGGTCGCCGCCCGGAGCGCCCGCAACACCCCGAAGGCCCTCCCCACCGCACCGGCCGCGGACACCACCGGCGAACAGCTGATCGGCCAGCTGGAACGGCTGGCCGCCCTGCGCGGCTCCGGCGCCCTCACCGAGGACGAGTTCACCCGCGCCAAGCAGCGCCTGATCGGCTAGGGCCCGTCGTCGACCTGCCCTAGGGCGCCGGCTGGAAGCTGTTGAACACGACGTCCCGGACCGGGGCCTGCGCGGCCCACTCGGTGTCCGGGACGATCCAGTAGATCGAGTACCCGTACTTGGCCGGGGTGCCGGTCACGAAGCCGCGGTTGAGCGAGTGCGTCTTCGGCGTGCCGTTGGTCCACTCCCAGTCCGCCGCGTTGGTCCACTGCCGGTAGGTGATCGCCGCCAGGTTCAGCCGCTGGTAGTTGCTGACCTGACCGCGGACGTTCGGCTCCGACTCCTGCCAGTCCGCGACCGCGCTAGCCCCCGGCGACGTGGTCCACTCGATCCGCAGCTGGCTGCCGTCGGCCGCATTCTTGAAGATCCGCCGGTTGGCGTCCGACCCGGTGGGCTGCAGTCCGTCCGGCAGCACGACCGAGAAGCCGCTCGGGTCCTTGTACTCGTGGTACCCGGCCGGCACCCCCGCCGGCGCGGGCTGCGCCGGTGCGGGCTGGGCCGGCGCCGGGGGCTGCGCGGGAGCCGCCGGCGAACCGGCGGACTGCACGGGCGCGTCCGGCACCGCGGCCGGGTCACCGGTCGGCTGGGCCGGCGCCGGGGTCGGCTGGGCGGGTGCCGGCGCGGGTTCGCTCGCCACCGGCTCCGTACCGGCCACCGCCGGCGCGGTGGCCCCCGCGCTCCGCGTGGCCCCGCCGCCCGACCCGGCGTCCCCGTTGCCGACCATCCGGATCACCGCCACCACGCCCGCGATCAGCAGCAGCACCACGATCACGGTGGCGATGGCCAGCCGCCGCCGGCCGGTGCGCGGATCGGCCCCGGCCGCCTGGGTCGCACCCATCGTCCACGCGCTGGTCACCGGACGGATCGACTCCGGCTCCGGGTCCTCCGACGGCTTCTCGGCGGGTTCCCCGTCCTGTGCCCGGCTACCGACCCGGACCGTCCCCAGCAGCCCGCCCACGGGGCGCTTGCGGCCGTCCCCGGCCTGCTCCGGCTCCTTCTCCTTCTCCTTCTCCGCGGGCTCCGGAACCTCGACCGGCTTCTCCAACGGCACCGCGTGCTCGGTGGTCGACTCGGCCCGCGAGGTCGACTCCGCGACCACCCGCTTGAGCATCGACCGGGTCTGCGAGGCGTCCAGCCGCTCGGCCGGGTCCTTCGCCAGCAGCCCCTCGATCACCGGCAGCAGCGGCCCTGCGTTCACCGGCGCGACCAGATCCTCGGTCATCACCGCGGTCAGCGTGGCCAGCGCCGAACCCCGGTCGTACGGCGGCCGTCCCTCGACCATCGCGTACAGCGTGCCGCCCAGCGACCACAGGTCGGCCGGCGGCCCGGGCTTCTGCCCGCGGGCCCGCTCCGGCGAGATGTACGAGGGCGCGCCGACCAGCATCCCGGTCGAGGTGACCGAGGCGTCGCCCTCCACACTGGCGATGCCGAAGTCGGTGAGCACCACCCGGCCGTCCTCGCCGATCAGCACGTTGGACGGCTTGACGTCCCGGTGCAGGATGCCCAGCGCGTGCGCCGCGCTCAGCACACCCAGCACGTCCAGCGCGATCTCCGCGGCCCGGCCGGGCGACAGCGGCCCGTCCTCCCGCACCACGTCGGCCAGCGAGCGGGACTCGACCAGCTCCATGACGATCCACGGCCGGTCGTCCTCGTCGACCACGTCGAAGACCGTCACCGCCGAGCTGTGCCGGATCCGCGCGGTCGCCTTCGCCTCGCGCAGCGTCCGGGTGATCAGCCGGTGCTTCTCCTCCTCGTCGACGCTGGCGTTCATCCGCAGTTCCTTGACCGCGACGGTCCGGCCCAGCATCTCGTCCTCGGCGCGCCAGACCGTACCCATGCCACCGCGCCCGAGCACGCCGTTCAGGCGGTAGCGGCCCGCCAGGAGGCGGCCGGTGGAACCCTGCGCCTGGGTCATTCGGAACGTTCCCCCATGTGCTGCCGGCGGTCGTGGTGACGGCGCGTCGGCCCGACCTGGGTCCCGAACGCCCAAGCCTCCATCATCCCCTGTCCCGGGGGCCCTCGACCACCCACCCCCCACCACAAGCCGGGACGAACCGGAACGGGTGCGGCGCTCCGTGCCCGATCTGTGATCGAAAACTCGCCAAGATCTGCCCCGGTCACTGCTACCGTTCGGCAGCTCATCGTCTTTCCGGGGGGATTCGACGCCCATGACCGCACCCGCACCGGGCACTGACGGCCCATCGACCCGGCCGCGCACCGCCCAGCACTACTCGGTCGCCCCGCTCCCGGCCGCCCCCGAGGGCTACATCGCCCCCGGCATGCCCGGCGCCCACGTCCCCGGATTCGAACCCGCCGAACCCGCCCCCCGCCCCGTCCCCCGCCGCCGCACCGCCCTGGCCGTGGCCCTGGCCCTGCTCGCCATGCTCCTCGGCGGCCTCGCCTACGGCAGCGCTCCCCTGCGCGCCGCCGACAGCCTCGGCTGGCTGGCCATCGCCCCCGCCGGCCTGGTCGCCCTCCCACTCGGCCGCCTCGGCGGCCAGGGCCGCTTACTCCCCCCACTCGGCGCCCTCCTCGCCGCCGGCGCCCTCCTCCTCGGCCAACTGATCGAACATCTCCGCCGCGTCCACCCCGAGGCCCCCACCCCCCACGGCCTCCTGAACGACACCCTCACCACCTGGCGCGACGACCTCCGCCCCCTCGACGCCGCCTTCTACGCCATCGCCCTCATCGGCGGCTACCTCCTCACCCGCCGCACCGCCACCCGCGGCTGACCACCCCACACCCGGGAAAGCCCACGGGCGCGCGGGCCGAAAGCCCGCGCGCCCGAAAAGCCCGAGGGCCCCCACCACCGGCAGGGGCCCTCGTCACCACACCTCGACGTCAGCGGTGGTCCAGCGCCGGGTTCACCGTCACCTCGACCCGCTGGAACTCCTTGAGCTCCGTGTACCCCGTCGTGGCCATCGCCCGCCGCAGCGCGCCGAACAGGTTCATGGTCCCGTCCGGAGTGTGCGAGGGCCCGGTCAGGATCTCCTCGGTGCTGCCGACCGTCCCGAGGTCCACCCGCTTGCCCCGCGGCAGCTCCTCGTGGACGGCCTCCATCCCCCAGTGGAAGCCCTTGCCCGGAGCGTCCGTGGCCCGCGCCAGCGCCGCACCGATCATCACCGCGTCCGCCCCGCAGGCGACGGCCTTCGGGATGTCCCCGCTGTACCCGACCCCACCGTCGGCGATCACGTGCACGTAGCGCCCACCGGACTCGTCCATGTAGTCACGACGGGCCGCCGCCACGTCGGCCACGGCGGTGGCCATCGGCACCTGGATGCCCAGCACGTTCCGGGTGGTGTGGGCCGCGCCCCCGCCGAACCCGACCAGCACACCGGCGGCGCCGGTCCGCATCAGGTGCAGCGCCGCGGTGTACGTGGCGCACCCGCCGACGATCACCGGCACGTCCAGCTCGTAGATGAACTGCTTGAGGTTGAGCGGCTCGGCGGCGCTGGAGACGTGCTCGGCCGAGACGGTGGTGCCGCGGATGACGAAGACGTCGACGCCGGCGTCCACCACGGCCTTGGAGAACTCGGCGGTGCGCTGCGGCGACAGCGCGGCGGCGGTGACGACGCCGGAGTCGCGGACCTCCTGGATCCGCTGCTTGATCAGCTCGGCGCGGATCGGCGCGGCGTAGATCTCCTGGAGCCGGCGGGTCGCGGTGGACTCGTCGGTGATCGCGGCGATCTCGTCCAGCAGCGGCTGCGGGTCCTCGTAGCGGGTCCACAGGCCCTCGAGGTTCAGCACGCCCAGACCGCCGAGGCGGCCGATCCGGATGGCCTGCTGCGGCGAGACCACGCTGTCCATCGGGGCGGCCAGGAACGGCAGCTCGAAGCGATAGGCGTCGATCTGCCAGGCGATCGAGACCTCCTTCGGGTCACGCGTACGCCGGCTGGGGACGACGGCGATGTCGTCGAAGGCGTACGCCCGTCGGCCGCGCTTGCCTCGCCCGATCTCGATCTCAGTCACTTCGAGCCCTTCTGCTTTGTTGCTCATGCCCACCGGGTCACCCCGGCCGCACCCCAGTATCCCGTACTACCGCTGGTCCCGCCCCGACGCCCCACGGCCGGACGCCCCCACGCCCGGCGGCCGCGACAGCGCGAGGGGCCCGCCACCGCAGTGCGGCAGCGGGCCCCTCGGTCGTTCACACCGTTCAGCGGGCCGAGTAGTTCGGCGCCTCGACGGTCATCTGGATGTCGTGCGGGTGGCTCTCCTTGAGGCCCGCCGAGGTGATCCGGACGAACCGGCCCTTGCTCTCCATCTCGGCGACGGTGGCGGCGCCGACGTAGCCCATGGTCTGGCGCAGGCCGCCGACCAGCTGGTGCAGCACGGCCGACAGCGGGCCGCGGTAGGGCACCTGGCCCTCGATGCCCTCGGGGACGAGCTTGTCGTCCGAGGCCACCTCGGCCTGGAAGTAGCGGTCCTTGGAGTAGGAGCGGCCCTGGCCGCGGGACTGCATGGCGCCCAGCGAGCCCATGCCGCGGTAGGACTTGAACTGCTTGCCGTTGATGAACAGCAGCTCGCCCGGGGACTCCTCGCAGCCGGCCAGCAGCGAGCCGAGCATCACGGTGTCGGCACCGGCGGCCAGCGCCTTGCCGATGTCGCCCGAGTACTGCAGGCCGCCGTCGCCGATGACCGGAACGCCGGCCGCCTGGCAGGCCACCGCGGCCTCGTAGATGGCGGTGATCTGCGGGACGCCGATGCCGGCGACCACGCGGGTGGTGCAGATGGAGCCGGGGCCGACGCCGACCTTGACGCCGTCCACGCCGGCGTCGATCAGAGCCTGGGCGCCGTCCCGGGTGGCGACGTTGCCGCCGACCACGTCGATCTTGACGGCCGACTTGATCTTCTCGATCCAGGCCAGCGCGTTGTGGCTGTGGCCGTGCGAGGTGTCCACCACGAGGAAGTCCGCACCGGCCTCGACCAGGGCCTGGGCCCGGTCGAACGCCTCGGCGCTGGCACCGACGGCGGCACCGACCAGCAGACGGCCCTCGGCGTCCTTGGCGGCGTTCGGGTACTGCTCGGCCTTGACGAAGTCCTTGACGGTGATCAGGCCCTTGATCCGGCCCTCGTCGTCGACCAGCGGCAGCTTCTCGATCTTGTGGCGGCGCAGCAGGGCCATCGCGTCCACACCGGAGATGCCGACCTTGCCGGTGATCAGCGGCATCGGGGTCATGATCTCGCGGACCTGGCGGCTGCGGTCCGACTCGAAGGCCATGTCACGGTTGGTGACGATGCCGAGCAGCTTGCCCGCCTCGTCGGCGATCGGCACGCCGGAGATGCGGAACTTGGCGCACAGCGCGTCGGCCTCGGCCAGGGTGGTCTCGGGGCCGACCGTGATCGGGTCGGTGACCATACCGGACTCGGACCGCTTCACCAGGTCGACCTGGTTGGCCTGGTCCTCGACCGACAGGTTGCGGTGCAGCACGCCGACGCCGCCCTGGCGCGCCATCGCGATGGCCATGCGCGACTCGGTGACCTTGTCCATCGCCGCGGAGAGCAGCGGGATGTTGACGCGCACGTTCCGGGAGACCCGCGAGGACGTGTCCACCTGGTTGGGCAGCACCTCGGAGGCCCCGGGCAGCAGCAGCACATCGTCGTACGTGAGCCCGAGCATGGCGAACTTCTCGGGTACGCCTGCGGCGTTGTAAGACATTTGGGGGGTACCTTCCGTGGCCGGCCTTATCCGCTCACGCCCTGAGGGTGGGGGCGCATTCATCGCTCACTCGCGCAGACCGCCGAAGCCGGGTGCAATGGGAGGATCCTCCAAGGGGACCCCGCGCGCACCCGTCAAACTTTGGCAACCCGCCCAGGCGCCGATACCCAATGGTACTGGCACCGCGAATGTGTCCTCGTGTGCCCTTGACAACATCCCCACCCTGGGGCTCATTCCCCCCGCAACCGGAGGAACCGGCCCGAACCCGGACGGCCGGACGGCCCGGGCCACCCGGTCAGGAGGACTCCTCCGCGAGCGCCCGCAGCCGGCTGAGCGCCCGGTGCTGGGCGACCCGGACGGCACCGGGCGACATCCCGAGCACCTCCCCGGTCTCCTCCGCCGAGAGCCCGGCGGCCACCCGCAGCAGCACCAGCTCGCGCTGACGGGCCGGCAGGTTGGAGAGCAGCTCCTTCGCCCAGGCCGCGTCGCTGCTCAGCAGCGCCTGCTCCTCCGGGCCGAGCGCCTCGTCCGGCACCTCGGGCAGGTCGTCCTGCGGCACGACGGTCGAACCGGGCCCGCGCATCGCGGCCCGCTGGAGATCGGCGATCTTGTGCGCGGCGATCCCGTACACGAAGGCCTCGAACGGGCGCCCCTGGTCCTTGTACCGGGGCAGCGCACAGAGCACCGCGACGCAGACCTCCTGCGCGACGTCGTCCACGTGGTGCCGGGCCCCGCCGGGCAGCCGGACCAGCCTGGCGCGGCAGTACCGCAGTGCCAGCGGGTGGACGTAGGCGAGCAGCGCGTCGATCGCCGGGCCCTCGCCGCGCACCGCGGCCGCGACCAGCTCGCCCACCAGCGGCGAGCCGCCCGTGCCGAGCACCGGCGGGCGGCCTGGCCCGGTCTCCTCGGCGGGACCGCCGGGATCGGCGTACGACGGATCGTGGCCCGGACCGGAGGGCTCGGCCTCCACCGGGTCCGCCTGGCCGGTCGCACCGGCGACGTCGTCACGCATCGGTCCATGGTGCCTGGTCGAGCGGGAAAACGCGGCACCGCGTCCGGAGTTGTGCACCGGAACGTTATGCGCTGCGGCACCGTACGGCGTACCGCGCACCACCGGCCCCTCCTGCACCGTGCCGCCTCCCGCCCCGCCGCCGTCGGTGGTCCCGTCCGTCGCGCCGTCCGCCGAGTGTCCCGCGGCCGTGTGGTTCGCCGCAGTGCCTGTCCGCTGGTCCCCGAGGTGCTCCACTCCTCCATGGTGCAACCTCGGGACCGTAACGTCACACGCCCGTGCGGGACCCGCTCCGGGAACCTCCGGCGGCACGCCGCAACCGGCGGCGCCGCCGGTGGTCAGCGGACCAGGCCCCAGCGGAAGCCCAGCGCCACCGCGTGCGCCCGGTCGGAGGCCCCGAGCTTCTTGAACAGCCGTCGGGCGTGGGTCTTGACGGTGTCCTCGGAGAGGAACAGCTCGCGGCCGATCTCGGCGTTGCTGCGGCCGTGGCTCATGCCCTCCAGCACCTGGATCTCACGCGCCGTCAACGTCGGCGCGGCACCCATGTCGGGGCTGCGCAGCCGACGCGGGGCGAGCCGCCAGGTCGGGTCGGCGAGGGCCTGGGTGACGGTGGCCCGCAGCTCGGCGCGCGAGGCGTCCTTGTGCAGGTACCCGCGGGCACCCGCGGCGACCGCCAGCGCGACCCCGTCGAGGTCCTCGGCGACGGTGAGCATGATGATCCGCGCGCCCGGGTCGGCGGACAGCAGCCGCCGGACCGTCTCGACCCCGCCGAGGCCGGGCATCCGGACGTCCATCAGAACGAGATCGGAGCGGTCGGCCACCCAGCGGCGGAGGACCTCCTCCCCGTTCGTCGCGGTGGTGACCCGGTCCACACCGGGTACGGTCGCGACCGCGCGGCGAAGCGCCTCGCGGGCGAGCGGGGAATCGTCGCAAACGAGAACGGAAGTCATGACCGTCGTCCTCCGCAGCTGATCCGCGTCACGTTGAGCCTCCTGGCTGGTACGAACCTCTCCGACACGGCCGATCGGCGACAGACTCCGTGCGATCGCCCCAACCTGCCCGCGATCGTTCCCGACGTCCGGCGCCCGCTAACCGCCTCCGCACTTCCAACGACCGTCACTCGAATGAGTTACGGCCTTCGGGGCCATCTCCACCACTGTACGTGGCCAATCCATTACCGATCAGCCGCATCGCGGTGCACACGCCGCACTTTTGCGCAGCTCGCGCGCGGTCGGCGTACGACCCGCACACCGATTCGGCACGTCGCGCGCCCGTCGGCCACCCGATTGCCACGCCCGCGCCCGGCGGAGCCCTTGCCCACTATGCCCGCTTTTATAGCTTTCGTATGGTCATTGACTGTTGTGCCAGTGTGTGGGTGACTTGTCCATGGAGTTGCCTTAAGTCATATTTCCAGGTGTCCACACCAGTGCAGAAGCCCGCCGCACCGCTCGGCAGCAGACCCGCCGAACGCCCGGCCCACGGCCGACAGCCTCTGAAGGGAATGAGCCATGGCAGATTTCTCCCGCCTCCCCGGTCCCAACGCGGACCTCTGGGACTGGCAGCTCTCCGCAGCCTGCCGTGGCGTGGACAGCTCGCTCTTCTTCCACCCCGAGGGCGAGCGCGGGGCCGCGCGCAGTTCGCGCGAGGCCAGCGCCAAGGAGGTCTGCATGCGCTGCCCGGTGATCGCCGAGTGCGCGGCGCACGCGCTGGCGGTCCGCGAGCCGTACGGCGTCTGGGGCGGGATGACCGAGGACGAGCGCGAGGAGATGCTGGGCCGCTCACGACACCGGCTGGTCGAGGTCCCGCTCACCCCGCCGGTGGTCGCCCAGCGCTAGACCCGCCCCTACGAGCGCAGTGAAGAAACGTTTCTTCGCGGCGCTTCAGCCTGTCGGCCCACCGTACGCCCGTCAGTTCACCCTGGGTGCGGCGCCACGGCAGCTTCGTCACCCACCGTCAGCGATCGGCGGCCGCCCCCGCCAGCCGCTCCAGCATCAGCGCGACGGCCGGCACCTCGGCCAGGTCCGGCAGGGTCAGCGCGACCACCTGGCGCACCGCCGGCGCCCCGGAGGCCGTCCGCACCGGCACCGTCGACACGCCGTCAGGGCGCACCGACCGGAGCGCCAGCCGCGGCAGCACCGCCACCCCCAGCCCGGCCGCCACCAGGCCGACCACCGCCGGATAGTCGTCCGTCGCGAAGTCGATCCGGGGCTCGAAGCCCGCCCCGGCACACAGCTCCACCAGGTGCCCCCGGCACTGCGGACAGCCGGCGATCCACTGCTCCCCCGCCAGCTCGGCCAGCCCCACACCCTGCCCGGCCAGCGGGTGGGCGGCGGGCAGCAGGCCCACCAGCGGGTCGTCCAGCAGCGGGGTGACCACCAGGTCGGACCAGTCCGTGCCGGCGGTCAGCTGCTGCGCCTCCAGGTTGGCCTCGGCCCGCGCCTCGCGCGGCGTGCCGTGGGCGGGCGCCGGGAGCGCGACGGCGCCGTCGGACTGCGGGTAGCGGAAGGCCAGCGCGATCTCGCACTCGCCCCCGCGCAGCATCGCCAGCGACTCCGGCGGCTCCGCCTCTACCAGCGACACGCGCACCCCCGGATGGCTGTCCCGCAGGCGGGCGACCGCGGGCGGCACCAGGGTGGAACTCGCGGTCGGGAAGGAGACCAGCCGCACCCGCCCGGCCCGCAGCCCGGCGATCGCGGCCACCTCCTCCTCGGCCGCGGAGAGCCCGGCCAGGATTCCGGTGGCATGCTTGAGCAGGACCCGCCCGGCCTCGCTGAGCTGCATCCCGCGGCCCGAGCGGACCACCAGCGGGGTGTCCACCGACTTCTCCAGGGCCTTCATCTGCTGGCTGATGGCGGGCTGGGTACACCCCAGCTCGCGGGCGGCGGCGGAGAAGGAGCCGGTGCGGGCGACGGCACGCAGGACGCGCAGGTGGCGGGCCTCGATCATGCCTTAGTTATAAGGCAAACTTTGCATTCTGCAAAATTCTACTGATAGTTGAAGCGTGAAGGTGAACGCCGGAGGCCCGGCCCGCCTCCCCTCGCGGGGCGCGGACCGGGCCTCCGGTCAGGCGTCGGAGCCTCAGTGCGAGTGGCCGTGGCCGTGCGAGTGGCCGTGACCGCTGTCGGCCTCCTCCTCCTTCTTCTCCACCACGAGGGTCTCGGTGGTGAGGAGCAGGGAGGCGATCGAGGCGGCGTTCTCCAGGGCGGAGCGGGTGACCTTGACCGGGTCGATGACGCCGGCCTTCAGCAGGTCGCCGTACTCGCCGGTGGCCGCGTTGTAGCCGTGACCGGTCTCCAGCTCGGCGACCTTGTGGGTGATGACGTAGCCCTCCAGGCCGGCGTTCTGGGCGATCCAGCGCAGCGGCTCGTGCAGCGCCTTGCGGACCACGGCGACACCGGTGGCCTCGTCGCCCGACAGGCCCAGGCCGTCCTCCAGCACCTTGGCGGCGTGGACCAGGGAGGCGCCACCACCGGCGACGATGCCCTCCTCGACCGCGGCGCGGGTCGCCGAGATGGCGTCCTCCAGGCGGTGCTTGCGCTCCTTCAGCTCCACCTCGGTGGCGGCGCCGACCTTGATGACGCAGACGCCGCCGGCCAGCTTGGCCAGGCGCTCCTGCAGCTTCTCGCGGTCCCAGTCGGAGTCGGTCGCGGCGATCTCGCCCTTGATCTGGGCGACGCGGCCGGCCACGGCCTCGGCGTCACCGGCACCGTCGACGACCGTGGTCTCGTCCTTGGTGATGGTCACGCGGCGGGCGGTGCCCAGCACGTCCAGGCCGACCTGGTCGAGCTTGAGGCCGACCTCCTCGGAGATGACCTGGCCACCGGTCAGGACGGCCAGGTCGCCGAGGATCGCCTTGCGGCGGTCGCCGAAGCCCGGGGCCTTGACGGCGACGGCGTTGAAGGTGCCACGGATCTTGTTCACGACCAGGGTCGACAGCGCCTCGCCGTCGACGTCCTCGGCGATGATCAGCAGCGGCTTGGAGGCACCGCCCTGGAGGATCTTCTCCAGCAGCGGCAGCAGCTCCTGGATGGAGGAGATCTTGCCCTGGTTGATCAGGATGTACGGGTCCTCCAGGACCGCCTCCTGCCGCTCCGCGTCGGTGACGAAGTACGGCGACAGGTAGCCCTTGTCGAACTGCATGCCCTCGGTGAAGTCCAGCTCCACGCCGAAGGTGTTCGACTCCTCGACGGTGATGACACCGTCCTTGCCGACCTTGTCGATCGCCTCGGCGATCAGCTCGCCGACCTGGGTGTCCTGCGCGGAGAGGGACGCGACGGCGGCGACGTCGTCCTTGCCCTCGATCTCGCGGGCGATGGACAGCAGGTGCTCGGAGACGGCGGCGACGGCCTTGTCGATGCCCTTCTTCAGGGCGGCCGGGCCGGCGCCGGCGGCGACGTTGCGCAGACCCTCGTTGACCAGGGCCTGGGCCAGCACGGTGGCGGTGGTAGTGCCGTCACCCGCGACGTCGTTGGTCTTGGTGGCGACCTCCTTGACGAGCTGCGCGCCAAGGTTCTCGTACGGGTCGTCCAGCTCGACCTCACGGGCGATGGTGACACCGTCGTTGGTGATGGTCGGGGCGCCGAACTTCTTGTCGATGACGACGTTGCGGCCCTTGGGGCCGATGGTCACCTTGACGGTGTCGGCCAGCTTGTTGACACCGCGCTCCAGCGAGCGGCGGGCGTCCTCGTCGAACTGCAGGATCTTCGCCATGTTCCCTATTCCCTCGGGGCTGCGGCCGGCCCACCGGCCGCCGAACTACGTGAACCAACAACCACGCCCCGGGCCACTGTCACGGAGGACACGGATCCGGGGCGGGTCGGGACGTCTTTACTTCTCGATGATCGCGAGAACGTCGCGGGCGGAGAGCACCAGGTACTCCTCGCCCTGGTACTTCACCTCGGTGCCGCCGTACTTCGAGTACAGGACGATGTCACCCACGGCGACGTCGAGCGGCAGACGCTGGCCGTCCTCGAAGCGGCCCGGGCCGACGGCCAGGACGACGCCCTCCTGGGGCTTCTCCTTGGCGGTGTCCGGGATAACCAGGCCGGAGGCCGTGGTGGTCTCGGCGTCGAGCGGCTGGACCACGATGCGGTCCTCGAGCGGCTTGATGGCAACCTTGCTGCTGGTGGTCACGTCCGAGCTCCCCTTCGGAGATTACGGGGTTTTCTAACGGGTAGGGGCGATCCTGCGGGCCTGCCGTCGCGGGGGTCAGACACGCGTCGTCGCGTTAGCACTCTCCTGGTGGGGAGTGCCAAGGACGACCATAGGGCCGTGTTAGCACTCAGTCAACCAGAGTGCCAACGGCGCGCCCTGGGGCCCCCGGTTCCGCGGATGAGTAGCCGTACTCATGTGCGACGCCGCCCGCCCCGACAGACTCCCTGCCATGACTCCGATCCCGGCCCGCATCGACCCGTCCAGGCTCAAGGACGCGGCGCTCTCCCTGCTGGCACTGCCGCTGCTGGGAGCCGCGCTGCCGTTCGTCGTCTTCTCCTTCGTCGTCTGCCTCGGCAGCGGCCCCGGCCACGGGGACGACGGGGACGGGCTCATCTGGGCCTTCCTCGGCATCGGGATGCTGGCTGCCCCGGTCGTCACCCTGGCCGTGGGCCTCGTGGTCGCCTTCCGCACCCGGCGGTCCGGCTACCGCCTCCTCCCCGTCACCGCAGCGCTCTCCCCGCTCATGCTGCCGGCGGTCTTCTCCTCGGGCGTCCTGTGGCGGTGACGACGCCCGGCGCGATCGTGATCGCGTTCCTCCCCGGCCGACCGGCGAGAATGGCCCCGTGGACACCGAGAACCTCCAGCCGCTGCTGACCCCCGAGGGCCAGGCCCTGCTCGCCGAGCTGCGCGAGTTCACCCCCGAGGAGGAGCTGGCGCTGGCGACGCGCCTGCGGCGGGAGCACCCGGCGGAGCTGGTGTCGGCGGCGTTCGGGCAGGCGCGGCTGCGGCAGCGGGCGCGGGCGAAGTTCGGGGCGGACGCCGACCTGATGTACTTCACGCCCAACGGAGTCGAGCAGTCCACCCGGCGCAGCGTCGCCGAGTGGCGGGCGCGGCGGTTCGCCGACCTCGGCGTACGGCGGCTGGCGGACCTGTGCTGTGGCATCGGCGGCGACGTGCTGGCGCTGGCCCGGGCGGGCATCGAGGTGCTGGCCGTCGACAAGGACCCGGCGGCCTGCGCCGCCATCGCGGCCAACGCCGCCGCGCTGGGCCTGGCCGAGCTGGTCGAGGTGCGCTGCGCGGACGTCGCCGAGGTGGACGTCACCGGCTACGACGCGGTGTTCACCGACCCGGCCCGGCGCACCTCGCGCGGCCGGGTGTTCGACCCGGAGGCGTACGCCCCGCCGCTCTCCTGGGCGATCGAGGCGGGCCGGCGGACCCCGATCGGCGCCCTGAAGGTGGCCCCTGGCATCCCGCACGAGGCCGTGCCCGAGGACGCCGAGGCCGAGTGGGTCTCCGACCACGGCGACGTCAAGGAGGCGGTGCTCTGGTTCGGCACCCGGGCCGCGAGCCCGCACCGCGCCACCCTGCTGCCGCAGGGCGCCAGCCTGACCGGCGGCGACCTGCCCGACCCGCCGGCCGGCCCGGTCGGGCGCTACCTGTACGAGCCGGACGGCGCGGTGATCCGGGCCCACCTGGTGGCCGAGGTGGCCGGGCAGGTGGGCGGCCGGCTGATCGACCCGAAGATCGCCTACCTGACCTCGGACGAGCTGGTCGCCACCCCGTACGCGCACGCCTTCGAGCTCACCGACGTGCTGCCGTTCAACATCAAGAAGCTGAAGGCGCTGCTGCGCGAGCGCGCGGTCGGCACGGTGGTGATCAAGAAGCGCGGGATGGCGATCACCCCGGAGGAGCTGCGCCGCCAGCTCAAGCCCTCCGGGCCGAACACCGTCACGGTGATCCTCAGCCGCACCGACCACGGACCGCTGATGATGCTGGGGCAGCCCGTACGGGCTGCTCAGGACGCGGGCGCCTGGACGTAGTCCTCCAGCCGGGCCACCGAGAAGCCCTGCTCCTGGATCCGGGCCAGCAGGTCGCCGAACATCTGGGTCATCGTGGCGCCCTTGAGCTCCTTGGGGCCGCGGAAGTGCGCCAGGATGATGTCGCCGGGCTTCAGCTTCTTGTCCCCCGACTGGTACTGCATGTCGTGGATCTGCATCGACTCGCGCCACAGCACGATCGCCCGCGGGCCGCACTGCTGGACGGAGGTGTTGAGCGTCGGGGTGTTGGCGCCGTCGCCGAACGGCGGGCGGAACAGCAGTGGGGCGGTGCCGTACTGCTGGGTGAGCGCGGACTGCGCGTCGCAGATCTCGGACTTCTGCTTCTCCGCCGGGATCTTGCTCATCACCGGGTGGTCGACGGTGTGGTTCTGGACGTGGTTGCCGAGCGCCTGGAGCGGCTTGAAGTAGCCGTAGTCGTTCTTGACGATGTCCCGGGTCAGGAACATCGATATCGGCACCTTGAGGTCGGTGAGCATCTCGACGAACTTCGGGTCCTTCTCGGCTCCGTCGTCGATGGTGATGAAGACGACCTTGTCGCTCGTCTTCACCTCGCTGAACACCGGTACGGGGCCGGTCCGTTCGAGCTTGATCGGCTTGTCGGCGGGCGGCGCCGGGGCGGGGGCGAGCGGGGTGAGGTTCCACTTGGCCCAGGCCGCCGCGGCCGCTCCCGTGGAGGCGCCGGCCGAGGGGGTCGCGGCCGCGCCGATCGGCGCCGGCGCGGCGCTCTGGGGTGCGGTCGGCGCGCTCGTGGCGGCCGGGGCGGCGCTGCCGCCGCTCCCGTTACTGCCGCACGCGGTGGCGAGGGCCAGCACCGCCAGCGCCCCCACCGCGTACGTCCTGGTCCTGCTCCGCCCGTCCCTGATCACCGCAGCCGCTCCCGGTTCCCGTTCAGCCTTCTATCAGCTAAGCACGGTAATGACCGGGCCCGCGGTTCCCGACCGGGGGCTACTCGACGGACTACTCGGAGGGCTGCCCGACGGGCTGCTCGACGTGCTCGCTGGTGAAGGCCCAGCAGTGCACCGGGCGGCCGAGCAGTTCGGCCGGCGGGTCGGCGACGGGCACCGGCTCACCGTTCCACCAGGCGATCAGCAGCACCCGCTCCCCCGGGGCGGAGAGCAGTTCGAGGCGCTCCAGCCCGGCCGCGCCACGGAGTCCGGGCAGCGCCGACTCCCTTACCCAGGCGGCGAGTTCGGCCGCCCGGCCGGCGGCCGCCCGGGCCTCCCACATCGCGGCGACGGTCATGCCGCGCCACCGCCGAGGGCCTCGTAGGCCTGGCCGTGGAAGTCCGTGTGCGGCACGTGGACCTCGGTGACGGGCAGCGAGGAGTCCGCCGACAGGTCGAAGGCGGACGGCGTGCGGTCGCGCCACACCATCTCGGAGCCCAGCGCCGCGACCATCGCGCCGTTGTCGGTGCACAGGCCCGGCCGGGGCACCCGCAGCCGGATGCCTGCCCGGTCGCAGCGCTGCTGGGCCATCTCGCGCAGCCGCGAGTTGGCCGCCACGCCACCGCCGATCATCAGGTGGTCGACGCCGTTGTCCTTGCACGCCTTGACGGCCTTGCGGGTGAGCACGTCGGTGACCGCCTCCTGGAAGGACGCCGCCACGTCGGCGATCGGCACCTCCTCGCCGGCCCGGCGCTTGGCCTCGACCCAGCGGGCGACGGCGGTCTTCAGACCGGAGAAGGAGAAGTCGTACTCCGGGTCGTTCCTGCCGCTCAGGCCGCGCGGGAAGGCGATCGCCTTCGGGTCGCCCTCGCGGGCCGTGCGGTCGACGATCGGGCCGCCGGGGAAGCCCAGGCCGAGCACCCGGGCGACCTTGTCGAAGGCCTCGCCGGCCGCGTCGTCGATGGTCGCGCCGAGCGGGCGGACGTCGCTGGTGATGTCCTCGCTGAGCAGCAGCGAGGAGTGCCCGCCGGAGACCAGCAGGGCCATCGTCGGCGAGGGCAGCCGGCCGTGCTCCAGCTGGTCGACGCAGATGTGCGAGGCGAGGTGGTTGACCCCGTACAGCGGCTTGTCCAGCGCCCAGGCGTACGCCTTCGCGGCGCTGACGCCGACCAGCAGCGCGCCGGCCAGGCCGGGGCCGGCGGTGACGGCGATGCCGTCCAGGTCGGTCGCCTTGATCCCTGCGGTGTCCAGCGCGCGCTGGATGGTCGGGATCATCGCCTCCAGGTGCGCCCGGCTGGCGATCTCCGGGACGACGCCGCCGAAGCGGGCGTGGTCGTTGACGCTGGAGGCGACCGCGTCGGCCAGCAGCGTGGTGCCGCGCACGATGCCGACGCCGGTCTCGTCGCAGGAGGTCTCGATGCCGAGGACGAGCGGTTCGTCAGCCATGGCGGGTGTCCTCAATGTCCTTCGGGTCAGTGCTGTCAGTGCTCGGGTGGTCGAGGCGCATCACCAGCGCGTCGACGTTGGCGGGCTGGTAGTAGCCGCGCCGGATGCCCACCGGTTCGAAGCCGTGGCGCTCGTACAGCCGCTGGGCGCGCGGGTTGTCCACCCGCACCTCCAGCAGCAGCTCGGCGCACTCGCGCCGGGCGGCCTCCCGGATCAGGTCGGTGAGCAGCGCCGCGCCGAGGCCGGCGCCCTGGTGGCGCTCGTCGACGGCGATGGTCTGGACGTCGCCCTCGCCGGCGATCGCCATCAGCCCGGCGTAGCCGACGATCCGGCCGTCCGGGGCGGTCGCGACGGTGTAGTGGCGGGTGCCGCCGGGGTGGGACTCGGCCAGCTCGGACCAGAACATCCCGGCGGACCAGGCGTCCTCGGGGAAGAGCCGCAGCTCCAGCTCCAGCACCGGCGCGATGTCCCACCAGCGCATCGGGCGCAGGGTGGTGCCGTGGTTCACGCCGGGAGCACCGCCTTGCCCCCTAGAACGGTCTTGTAGGCCGCGGGGACCTGGGCGTCCGGGCGGCGCAGGTACAGCGGGTGGTTCGGCAGCAGCTCGCGCCCGGCGGCCAGTTCGGCGGCGGCGAAGCCGGCCAGCGCGCCGGCCGAGACGTGCGCGGGGCCGTGGGCGCCGGGGAAGGCGTTGGGGTAGAGCAGCGCGCCGGCGCCGACGGAGCGTTCCTGCGGGGTCAGCTCGGCCGGGCGGTCCACGCCGGGGCCCTCGGTGCGGCGGCCCTCGGCGTCGTACGAGGCCCAGTAGACCTCCTTGCGGCGCGCGTCGGTAGCGACCGTGAACGGCTGCCCTTCCAGCCCCTCGGCGCGGGCCTGGAAGGCGATCGCGTCCAGGGTGCAGACGCCGTGCACCGGCAGCCCGAGCGCGTGGCCGAGCGCGGCGGCGGTCACCAGGCCGACCCGCAGGCCGGTGTACGGGCCGGGGCCGACGCCGACCGCGATGCCGGTCAGCCGGTGCTTGTCCACACCGGCGGCCCGCAGCACCTGGTCGATCGCGGGCAGCAGCAGTTCGCCGTGGCGCCTGGCGTCGACCTGGTGGGTCTCGGCGAGAACGGCCGTGCCGTCGTGGACGGCGGCGGTGACGGCGGGGGTAGCGGTGTCGAACGCGAGCAGCAGCACGGGTCAAGGTTAGACCGACGTTGGGCCGACCGGCCGATCGGCAAGGTGTACCACCCAGGAACACACATCCGAGGCACTGCGACCCGCGCGGATGAACCTGGCACGATGGGGCCGTACGTAAAGGGACGGCGGCGGGAGCGGCAACGTGGCGAAGATGGGTCCTGGAGTGGTGGTCACGGGGTTGACCCTGGGGGCCCTGGCGGTGGTGAGCCTGCTGGCCTTCCAGGCCAACGGCGCCCAGGACCGGGCGGGCGGCGCCAAGCCCACCGCCACCACCACGGCGACCGGCACGGCCACCGCCGCGGCGCCGACCGCCGCACCCACCCCGACCGTCCCGACACTGCCGACCGGCGCCGTCTCGGGCACCGGCATCCGGGTGGTGTACTCGATCGGCAGCCACTACGTCTGGCTGGTCGACCCGAAGAAGACCCCGCAGGTCGCGGCCGCCTTCCCGGTCACCCCGGGCTCGGTCGAGCCGGCCCCCGGCAGCTACGCGGTGTACAGCCGCACCCAGACCACCACCGGGTCGGACGGCAAGCAGATCGAGCACGTGGTGCGCTTCGCGCAGCAGAACGGCGTGGTGTTCGGCTTCAGCGCGGCGGTGGACGGCGCGACGCCGACCGTCGACCCGAGCGCCAAGACCGGCGGCATCCGCAGCGGCCGCCCGGAGGGGCAGCTGCTCTGGGACTTCGCGCCCAAGGACACCAAGGTGGTCGTGATCGCCTGATCCGGGCGGCCCGCTCAGGGCCCGGGAGGACCGGCCTCACGCGGCCCGGGGCGTCCGCGCCTCGGGCCGTTCGTGCTGCCCGGGCCGGGGTTCGGGCGGAGTGGACACCGCCTCGGCGGCCGCGCAGGCGGCCAGCAGCGCCCGCATCGGCTCTCCCGGAGCGCGGCGGGCGGAGTCTCCGGCCCCGGCGGCGGGGACCGCGCGCTTCGGGACGGGGGTGGGGCTCGACATGGCGCCTCCCTAGTTAGGCAGACCTAACCGCAGCACCCATCCCACCACGCCCGGCACCCCGCCCGCAACATCTTGCCGACAGCTTGTCGGCAACGTGTCGGCAACGCGTCGGCTATCCGAGGTCCGCCAGCGCCGCGTCCGCCCAGCGCGGGCCGATGCCCGTCAGCACCACCCGGCGCGGGTCCTGGTCGTCGCCGTCCGCGGTGTCACCGATGGCACGCTCGATCCGGACCTCCAGCCGGTCCTCGGACAGCCGCTCGACCTTGCCCTCGCCCCACTCGACCACGACCACCGACTCGGGCAGCGAGACGTCCAGGTCGAGGTCCTCCATCTCGTCCAGGTCCCCGCCCAGCCGGTACGCGTCCACGTGCACCAGCGCCGGGCCGCCGACCAGCGAGGGGTGCACCCGGGCGATCACGAAGGTCGGCGAGGTCACCGCCCCGCGGACCTGCAGGCCCTCCCCCAGGCCGCGGGTCAGCGTGGTCTTCCCCGCCCCCAGCTCGCCGGAGAGCAGCACCAGGTCCCCCGGCCGCAGCAGCGCGGCCAGCTCCCGGCCGAGCCGGCCCATCCGCTCCGGGGTTGGGACGGTGAGAGTGGCGTGCGAGCCCATGCGCGTGTCTTGCCCTTCGGTCCGTACCGGCGCACCGACCACCGGCCGCCACCGCTACCGTGCCACATCCGCGCGCCCCTGTGCGGTGGGCGGGGCCCTGAGTCACACCGGATCGGCGACGCTCTCCGCGGCCCGCTCCCGGGCCAGGTCGAGGACGGCCGCGGGCAGCGGCGCCGCCCCGGCGAAGCCGGCGGCCCGGCGCAGCAGCCGCGCCAGCTCGTGGTCGACCAGCTCGGGGCGCTCCAGCATCACCAGGTGCCCGGCGCCCTCGGCCGGCACCAGCTCGGCGCCGGGCAGCCGCTCGGCGATCGCCTCGCTGTGCGTCGAGGGCGTCAGCAGGTCCTTCGTCCCGGCCAGCACCAGCGCGGGCAGGCCGCGCAGGGCGACCAGCGCCTCGTACTTCTCGTGCGCCCCGAACACCGGGTAGAACTCGGCGACCACGTCGATCGGGGTGGCGTCCAGCAGCTGCTCGGCGAAGCGCACCACGCCGGGGTCGACGTCCCGGCCGCCGAAGGAGAACCTCCGGTAGAACACCGCGGCCACGTCCGAGCCCAGCCGCCTGGTCGCCTCGACCAGGTCGACCTGGCGGCCCAGCAGCTTCACCATCCCGGGCGCGACCTTCTTGAACAGCTTCGCGCCGGCCTTCGGCAGGCCCAGGCTGACGTCGTTCCAGTCCCCGGCGAGGGTCCCGATCAGCGCCACGCCGGCGACACGCTCGCGGAACAGCTCCGGGTGCTGGTCGGCCAGCGCCATCACCGTCATGCCGCCCATCGAGTGGCCCACCAGCACCAGCGGCCCGGTCGGGGCGACGGCGTCGATCACCGCCTTGAGGTCGCCGCCCAGCTGGTCGATGCCGGCCGGCTCCCCCGCCAGGTAGGAGCGGGAGCGCTCGGAGCGGCCGTGGCTGCGCTGGTCCCAGAAGACCAGCCGCATGCCGTCGCGCAGCGCGGCCCGCTGGAAGTGCCAGCTGTCCTGGTTGAGGCAGTAGCCGTGGCAGAACACCACGGTCAGCGGTTCCGGGCGGTGGCTCGCTGCGCGGCCGTCGCCGTCCGGCTCGCTCCAGCCGGTGCCGTCCAGCTCGACGTACAGCTCGGTGCCGTCCGGCGCGGCCACCGTCCGCGGACGGCCGCGCAGCGAGCCGTACGGGGCGTTCGCGTCCAGCTCGGCCCGGGCCCTGCGGCGCATCGCCCGGCCGACGGTCAGCCGCTCTATCGCGACGCCCGCGGCCGCCCCGGCCGCCAGCACGCCGACCGAGATCCCGATCACTCCCGCCCGGCTCACCCCGGCGGCGCCGGCCGCCTTGGCGACCGCCGCGACCGGACCTCGCTCGGCCGGTGCGTCGGTCATGCCGACGGGCCCTCGGTGTGGCTGCCGCCCAGGTAGCGGCGGGGCACCCGGGCGCCGATCCGGGTGATGATCTCGTACGAGATGGTGCCGCAGGCGCGGGCCCAGTCCTCGGCGGTGGGCTCGCCGCGCTCGCCGTTGCCGAACAGCAGCACCTCGTCGCCGATCTCCGGGGTGTCGCCGCCGAGGTCCACCACGAACTGGTCCATCGCGACCCGGCCGGCCACCGTGCGCCACTTGCCGCCGATCTGCACCGGGCCGGTGCCGCTGGCGTGCCGGGGGATGCCGTCGCCGTAGCCGAGCGGCACCAGGCCCAGGGTGGTCTCGCCCGGCGTCGTGTAGTGGTGGCCGTAGCTGACCCCGTGTCCGCCGGGGACCTGCTTGACCAGCGCCAGCCGCGCGGTCAGCGCCATCACCGGGCGCAGCCCGAAGTCCGCCGGGGAGCCCACCTCGGGCACCGGCGACAGCCCGTACGCGGCCAGGCCGGTGCGGACCAGGTCGAAGTGCGCCTCGGGCAGCAGCAGGGCGGCCGGGGAGTTCGCCAGGTGCCGGACCTCGGGGCGCAGCCCGGCGGCCTCGGCCGTGGCCAGCGCGGTGCGGTAGGAGTCCAGCTGGGCCTGGATCGACGGGTGGCCGGGCTCGTCCGCCGCGGCGAAGTGCGACCAGACGCCGACGACCGTCAGCAGTCCCTCCGCCTCGGCCCGGCGGGCGGCGGCCACCAGCTGCGGCCAGTCGTGCGGCTGGCAGCCGTTGCGGCCGAGGCCGGTGTCGGCCTTCAGGTGCACCCGGGCCGGGATGCCGGTCTCGCGCACGGCGGGCAGCAGCTCGTCCAGCGCCCACTGGCCGCTGACCGAGATGTCCAGGTCCGCGCGCAGCGCCTCGCGCCACGGGCCGCCCGGCGTCCACAGCCAGCACAGGATGCGGGCCTGCTCGGGGCGGATGCCCGCGGCCCGCAGTGCCAGCGCCTCGTCCGGGGTCGCGCAGCCGAGCCAGCCGACGCCGTTCGCGACCGCCTCCCGGGCGCACTCGACCGCGCCGTGGCCGTAGGCGTTCGCCTTGACCGCGAGCATCACCGCCGCGTTGCCGACGCGCTCGCGCAGCGCCGCGAGGTTGCCGCGCAGGGCGGCGAGATCGATGGTCGCCTCGGCCCGTACGCCGTCGGTGAGGGTGGCCGTGCCGGTCGTGTTCGCAGTTGTCATCAGGGTCAGTCTCCCAGACGTCCCGGAGTCCTCGCCGAACGGCCCGTCGGGCACGACGGCCCCCTACGACGCGCCGACGTGCGGCGGACCGCCCGTTCACCCCGTTCAGGACGCCGCGACCGGACGTTCCGGTTCCGGCGCCCACCCCTCGCGGACCGCCCGCCACACCGCCGGCAGCGCCCCGGCCACCGCGAGCGCCGTCGTCGGGGCGCCCGGCGCGCCCGCCGCCTCGCGGCCGGCCAGGCCGTGCAGGTAGGCGGCCACCGACGCGGCGTCCAGCGGCGCGAGGCCCGCCGCCAGCAGGGAGCCGGCCAGCCCGGCCAGGACGTCGCCGCTGCCGGCGGTGGCCAGCCAGGAGGTGCCGGTCGGGTTCACCCGGACGGCCCCGCCCGGGTCGGCGACCACCGTGGTGGAGCCCTTCAGCAGCACCGTCGCGCGGTAGTGCGCCGCCAGCTGGCGGGCGGTGGCCAGCCGGGCCGCGGCCAGGTCGTCGGCGGCCGGCGGCGTGCCGCCCTCGGCGCCCGCGAGCAGCCGGGCGGCCTCGCCGGTGTGCGGGGTGAGCAGGGTGGGCGCGGTGCGGCCGGCCAGCGCGTCCGGACCGAGCCGGCCCAGCTCGGTCAGGCCGTCCGCGTCCACCAGCACCGGGACGTCGCTCGCCAGCGCCTCGGTCAGCGCCTGCCGCGCCCCCTCGCCGCCGCCCGGCCCGACCACCCAGGCCTGCACCCGCCCGGCACCGGCCGGGCCGCCCTCGGTGACCAGCGTCTCCGGGAAGCGCCGCACCACCTCCTCGGCCGCCGTGCCGACGTACCGGACGGCGCCCGCGCCGCCGTGCAGCGCCCCCGCCACGGCCAGCAGCGCCGCCCCCGGGTAGGTCGCCGAGCCGGCCGCCACCCCGACGACGCCGCGCCGGTACTTGTCGCTCTCCGCGCCCGGCACCGGCAGCAGCGCCGCCACGTCCGCGTGCTGGAGCGCCGTCACCTCCGCGGCGGGCGGCTCCAGCCCGATGCCGACCAGCTGCACCACGCCCGCGTACGAGGCCCCCGGGTCGACCAGCAGCCCGGGCTTGTACGTGCCGAAGCAGACCGTGACGTCCGCCCGCAGCGCCGCGCCCGGCACCTCGCCGGTGTCGGCGTCCACCCCGCTCGGCAGGTCCACCGCCACCACGGTCCCGGACCGCGAGGCCCGCGCGTACGGCTCCGCCTCGGGGCGCAGCCCGCCCCGGCCGCCGATGCCGACGATGCCGTCCAGCACCAGGTCCGCGCGCGAGAAGTCGGCCAGGCCGACTTCCTGCTCCACCGTCACCCGTCCGCCGGCGGCCCGCAGCGCGGCCAGCCCGCCCGGGTGCGCCTTCTCCGGCGTCAGCAGCACCGCCGTCACCCGCGCCCCGCGCCGGGCCAGCGCGGCCCCGGCGTACAGGGCGTCACCCCCGTTGTCCCCGCTGCCCGCCAGCACCGTCACCCGACTGCCGTACACCCGCCCCCGACGCCGCGTCAGCAGCCGCGCGCAGGTCGCCGCCAACCCCGCCGCCGCCCGCTGCATCAGCGTGCCCTCCGGCAGCCGCGCCATCAGCTCCGCCTCCGCGGCCCGGACGGTTTCCACAGGGTGTGCATGGCGCATGGCGGGTCTCCCTCGGCGATCGGCGTACCACCGACGCTAGCCCGCGCCGCGGCCCCACGGCAGGCCGGACTGCGGCAGACTTTCGAGTGACACCCACTTCGATGCCCCGCCGGTGTCGGTCCGTACGCCTACCTTGTGGCTCGGCACGGACCCACAGGAGGGAGAAGGGCCATGGTCGCCATGCCAGCCGTCGAGGGCCCGCTGGGCCGGGACAACCTCCTCCAGGCGTTCCTGGAGCTGGAAACGCCGCCCGGCTACAAGGCCGAGCTCGTCGAAGGGGAGATCGTTGTGACGCCACCACCGGACGGAGAGCACGAGGCCGCGTTCTCCCTGTTGAACCGGCAGTTCATGCGCAAGGCCGAGGCCGAGTTCGACCTGTCCGGCAACAAGGGGCTGGTCGTGCCGTCCGGGCGGTTCATCCCTGACGGAACCGTCAGCCCGGTCGGGCATTTCCTCAACGCCGATTCGTGGGCGGACGCCGCCGGCGTACTGCTCGTCTTCGAGGTCACGTCCACCAGCCCGGGCAGGGACCGCGAACAGAAGCGCCGCGGGTACGCCGCTGCCGGCATCCCCTGCTACCTGCTGGTCGACCGGGGCAAAGGCACGGTCACCCTGTTCACCAAGCCCGAGGGCGACGACTACACCGAGAAGGAGCCGGTCCCGTTCGGCAAGCCGATCGACCTGCCCGCCCCATTCTCCTTCACCCTCGACACGGCGCCCCTGCGGTAGGGCACAGCCACCGCAGGGACGCCGTGGTCGTCACTTACTCGACGGTGACCGACTTCGCCAGGTTGCGCGGCTGGTCGACCTCGTGGCCCTTGGCCGTGGCCAGCTCGCAGGCGAAGACCTGGAGCGGGACGGTGGCGACCAGCGGCTGGAGCAGGGTCGGGGTGGCCGGGATGCGGATCAGGTGGTCCGCGTACGGGACGACGGCCTCGTCGCCCTCCTCGGCGATCACGATCGTGCGGGCGCCGCGGGCCCGGATCTCCTGGATGTTGGAGACGATCTTGTCGTGCAGGATCGACCGGCCGCGCGGCGAGGGCACGACCACCACGACCGGCAGCCCCTCCTCGATCAGGGCGATCGGGCCGTGCTTGAGTTCGCCCGCCGCGAAGCCCTCGGCGTGCATGTACGCCAGCTCCTTGAGCTTGAGCGCGCCCTCCAGGGCCACCGGGAAGCCGACGTGGCGGCCGAGGAACAGCACCGAGCGGGCGTCGGCCAGCGAGCGGGCCAGCTCGCGCACCGGCTCCATGGTCTCCAGGACCTGCTCGACCTGCTTCGGCGCGTCGCCGAGCTCCTTGATGACGGCGAAGATCTCGTCGCCCCACTTGGTGCCGCGCACCTGGCCCAGGTACAGGGCGACCAGGTAGCAGGCGACCAGCTGGGTCAGGAACGCCTTGGTGGAGGCGACCGCGACCTCCGGGCCGGCGTGGGTGTACAGCACCGCGTCCGACTCGCGCGGGATGGTGGAGCCGTTGGTGTTGCAGATCGCCAGCACCTTGGCGCCCTGCTCGCGGGCGTGCCGCAGGGCCATCAGGGTGTCCATGGTCTCGCCGGACTGCGAGATGGCGATGACGAGCGTGCCCGGGCCCATGATCGGGTCGCGGTAGCGGAACTCGGAGGCGACCTCGACCTCGCAGGGGATGCGGGTCCAGTGCTCGATCGCGTACTTGGCGATCATGCCGGCGTGGAAGGCCGTGCCGCAGGCCACGATGACGACCTTGTCGACCGAGCGCAGGTCGGCGTCGGAGATCCGCAGCTCGTCGAGGGTGAGCCGGCCGTCGGTGCCGATCCGGCCGAGCAGGGTGTCGGCGACCGCCTTCGGCTGCTCGGCGATCTCCTTGAGCATGAAGTAGTCGTAGCCGCCCTTCTCGGCGGCGGAGGCGTCCCAGTCGACGTGGTACTCGCGCACGTCGGCCGGGGTGCCGTCGAAGTTGGTGACGGTCACGCCCTCGCGGCGCAGCTCGACCACCTGGTCCTGGCCCAGCTCGATCGCCTCACGGGTGTGGGCGATGAAGGCGGCGACGTCCGAGGCGAGGAAGTTCTCGCCCTCGCCGCGGCCGACCACCAGCGGCGAGTTGCGGCGGGCGCCGACGACCACGTCCGGCGCGTCCGCGTGCACGGACACCAGGGTGAAGGCGCCCTCCAGCTGACGGCAGACCACCCGCATGGCCTCGGCGAGGTCACCCGCGTAGGCCTCGCCCAGCAGGTGGGCGACGACCTCGGTGTCGGTCTCGGACCGGAGGGTGTGGCCGCGCTCGGCGATCTCGGCGCGCAGCTGGGCGAAGTTCTCGATGATGCCGTTGTGCACCACGGCCACCCGCTGCCGGTCGTCCAGGTGGGGGTGGGCGTTGGCGTCCGTCGGGCCGCCGTGGGTGGCCCAGCGGGTGTGGCCGATGCCGGTGGTGCCGCCGGGCAGAGGGGACTCGGCGAGCGACTTCTCCAGGTTGGCGAGCTTGCCCGCCTTCTTGTCCGTGGCCAGGCTCCACTGCCCCTCGGAGTCCTGGACCTGCACCGCGACACCGGCCGAGTCGTAACCCCGGTACTCCAGGCGCTGCAAGCCTGCGATTACTACGTCGAGGGCGGACTGAGCGCCCACGTATCCAACAATTCCGCACATGCGTGCCAGCATAAGGGCGGTTCTGTGGCCGTTTTCCCGCCGCGCGCGAACGCTGCGTGACCGACACCACAGCAACCGTGAACGGCGCGACGGCTCACAATGGAGCATGTGCTGACCGAACTCTGTACGCGGGGCGCCGCCACGCCCGGCCCGTCCCCGTCTCCCTACGTGGACCTCAGCCGGGCCGAGTGGAGCGCGCTGCGCGAGCGTACGCCGCTGCCGCTGAGCGCCGAGGAGGTGGAGCGGCTGCGCGGCCTCGGTACCGCCCTCGACCTGGACGAGGTCCGCGACGTCTACCTGCCGCTGTCGCGACTGCTGAACCTGTACATCCACGCCACGCACGAGCTGCGCGGCGCGCTGGGCACCTTCCTGGACACCCCGGACACCGAGCGCACCCGCACCCCGTTCATCATCGGCGTGGCCGGCTCCGTCGCGGTCGGCAAGTCGACCACCGCCCGTCTGCTCCAGGCGCTGCTCGCCCGCTGGCCCGAGCACCCCCGGGTCGAACTGGTCACCACCGACGGCTTCCTGCTGCCCAACGCCGAGCTGCGCCGCCGCGGCCTGATGGCCCGCAAGGGCTTCCCGGAGTCGTACGACCGCCGGGCGCTGATGCGGTTCGTCGCGGACGTGAAGGCGGGCAAGGAGCGGGTCAGCGCGCCGGTCTACTCGCACCTGGTGTACGACATCGTGCAGGGCGAGCGGCTCACCGTGGAACGCCCGGACATCCTGATCGTCGAGGGCCTGAACGTGCTCCAGCCGGCCCTGCCCGGCACCGACGGCCGCACCCGCCTCGCGGTGGCCGACTACTTCGACTTCTCGATCTACGTCGACGCCCGGACCGACGACATCGAGCACTGGTACCTGGACCGCTTCCGCAAGCTGCGGCAGACCGCCTTCCAGGACCCGAACTCCTACTTCCGCCGCTTCACCGAGGTGCCGGAGGAGGAGGCGATGGAGTACGGCCGGCAGGTCTGGCGCACCATCAACAAGCCCAACCTGCTGGAGAACGTCCTGCCGACCCGCGGCCGGGCCACCCTGATCCTCCAGAAGGGCCAGGACCACAAGGTCCGCCGGGCGCTGCTGCGCAAGCTCTGAGGCGTCATCGGAGCAACACCGACGGCCCCCACCGGAACCCGGTGGGGGCCTCGTGCCGTACGGGGGCTCAGCCCAGGTGGGTGCGCACCGCCTCGGCCAGCCGCTGCGCGACCGCCTCGGCCTGCGCCGGGTCGGCGGCCTCGACCATCACCCGGACCAGCGGCTCGGTGCCCGACGAGCGCAGCAGCACCCGGCCGGTGGAGCCCAGCTCGGCCTCGGCGCCGGCGACCGCGGCGGCCAGCTCGGTGCTGGTCCGCACCCGGGACTTGTCGACGCCCTTGACGTTGATCAGCACCTGCGGCAGCCGGGTCATCACGGCGGCCAGGTCGGCCAGCGGCTGCTTGGTGGCGGCCAGCCGGGCGCCCAGCATCAGGCCGGTCAGGGTGCCGTCACCGGTGGTGGCGTGGTCCAGCAGGATCACGTGGCCGGACTGCTCACCGCCCAGCGCGAAGCCGTGCTCCTTCATCGCCTCCAGCACGTAGCGGTCGCCGACGGCGGTCTCCACCAGCTCGACGCCTTCGCGCTCCATCGCCAGCTTGAAGCCGAGGTTGGACATCACGGTGGCCACCGCGGTGTTGCGGCGCAGGGTGCCGGCCTCCTTCATGGCGACGGCGAGGATGGCGATGATCTGGTCGCCGTCCACCTCGTTGCCCTCGGCGTCGGCGGCCAGGCAGCGGTCGGCGTCGCCGTCCAGGGCGATGCCCAGGTCGGCCTTGTGCTCCTTCATCGCGACGCGCAGCCGGTCCAGGTGGGTGGAGCCGACGCCGTCGTTGATGTTGAGGCCGGTGGGCTCGGCCCCCAGGGTGTGGACCACCTCGGCGCCGGCCCGGGCGAAGGCCTCGGGGGCGACGTAGGCGGCCGCGCCGTGGGCGCCGTCGATGACGACCTTGACGCCGTCCAGGCGGTTGGGCAGCACGCCGATCAGGTGGGCGACGTACTTGTCGAAGCCCTCGGTGTACTCGCGCACCCGGCCGACGGCCGCGCCGGTCGGACGGTTCCAGTCCTCGTCGCCGAGCGAGTGCTTGCGGTAGTGGGTCTCGATCGCGTCCTCGATCCGGTCGTCCAGCTTGTGGCCGCCGCGGGCGAGGAACTTGATGCCGTTGTCCGGCATGGCGTTGTGGCTGGCGGACAGCATCACGCCGAAGTCGGCGCCGAGCGCGCCGGTGAGGTACGCCACGGCCGGGGTGGGCAGGACGCCGACCCGCAGGACGTCGACGCCGGCGCTCGCCAGACCGGCGATGACGGCGGCCTCGAGGAACTCGCCCGAGGCGCGCGGGTCACGGCCGACCACCGCGACCGGCCGGTGGCCGTCGAAGGCGCCGGCCTCACCGAGCACATGGGCCGCCGCGACCGACAGGCCGAGGGCCAGCTCCGCCGTCAGGCCCTCGTTGGCCACCCCGCGCACGCCGTCCGTACCGAAGAGTCGTCCCACTGTCCCGTCCTCCATCACCACTGCTCGGAACCCAACCGATGATCCCGGCCGCCGCACAGTAGCCGGGGAACACGTCGCCCCGGAGTACGCGAGGTACTCCGGGGCGACGGTTTCGCGCAACCAGGGGGTGCGCCGCCAGGGCGGACCGCACCCCCGGGGAGGCGATTAGCGCTTGCTGTACTGCGGCGCCTTGCGGGCCTTCTTCAGACCGGCCTTCTTGCGCTCGACGGCGCGGGCGTCACGGGTCAGGAAGCCGGCCTTCTTCAGCGCGCCGCGGTTGTTGTCCACGTCGGCCTCGTTCAGGGCACGGGCGACGCCGAGGCGCAGCGCGTAGGCCTGGCCGGAGACGCCGCCACCGCTGATGCGGGCGACGACGTCGTAACGGCCGTCCAGCTCCAGGAGCTTGAAGGGCTCGTTCACGGTCTGCTGGTGCACCTTGTTCGGGAAGTAGCCCTCGAGGGTGCGACCGTTGATCTTCCACACGCCGGTGCCGGGGACGATGCGCACGCGGGCGATCGCCTCCTTGCGACGGCCCAGGCCGGCGCCGGGGACGGCCTCGCCGAAGCGGCCGGCCAGCGACTCGGAGGTGTAGCTCTCCTCGGAGGTGTACTCGCCCTCGACGACGGTCTCGTCGAAGTCGACCTCAAGGGTTTCAGTGGTCTCGGCCACGGTGTTCCTCAGCTCTTTTCAGTGTTGGGGGGCTTGGTGGCCGAATTACTGCGCGACCTGGGTGATCTCGAACGGCACCGGCTGCTGGGCAGCGTGCGGGTGCTGGTCGCCCGAGTAGACCTTCAGCTTCGAGAGCATCTGGCGACCCAGGCTGTTCTTGGGGATCATGCCCTTGATGGCCTTCTCGACGGCCTTCTCCGGGTTGTTCGCCAGCAGGTCGTCGTAGCGCACCGAGCGCAGACCACCCGGGAAGCCCGAGTGGCGGTAGGCCAGCTTCTGGGTCTTCTTGTTACCGGACAGGTGCACCTTGTCGGCGTTGATGATGATGACGAAGTCACCAGTGTCAACGTGCGGCGCGTAGATCGCCTTGTGCTTACCCCGGAGGAGGTTGGCGGCCTGGGAGGCCAGGCGGCCCAGCACGACGTCGGTCGCGTCGATGACGTGCCACTGACGCTGGACGTCGCCGGGCTTGGGGCTGTACGTACGCACGGTCGTAGCCTTCGCTTTTCAGTGAGTGAGTCCTGACAGGAGCACCCGGACGGAAGAGCAGCCTGGCCATCCTTGGACGCAATTCAAGGGGGACCGCTGGTCGACGACCTGATGTCTCCGGCGTACCGACCTCTCACGTGAGATAGAGCGAGCCAATACGCACATCAAGCGTCCAGGTTACCGGCAGGGCGGGGGCGGGTCAAAAATGCCCGGGACCGACCCCCGCCGTCACTCAGCGTTCGCGCTCCACCCGGGTCACGTCCCAGACCGGCTCCGGCGACTCGTACACCCGGCCGTCCGCGCCGAACACCAGGAAGCGGTCGAAGGTCTTGGCGAACCAGCGGTCGTGGGTGACGCACAGCACGGTGCCGTCGAAGGCCTCCAGGCCGGCCTGCAGGGCCTCGGCGCTCTCCAGGTCCAGGTTGTCGGTCGGCTCGTCGAGCAACAGGGCCGTCACGCCGGAGAGTTCGAGCTTGAGGATCATCAGCCGGGCCTGCTGCCCGCCGGACAGCGACTCGAACTTCTGCTCCTCCTGGCGGTCCAGCTCGTACCGGCGCAGCGCGCCCATCGCGGCGCCGCGGCTGAGCGCGTGCTCCTCCTCGACGATCGACCGCACGGTGCGGCCGAACAGCTCCGGGTGGGCGTGGGTCTGCCGGAAGTGGCCGGGCACGACCCGGGCGCCGAGCTTCCAGTCGCCGGTGTGCGCGACCGACCCGTCACCGGCCAGCAGCCGCAGGAGGTGTGACTTGCCGGCGCCGTTGGCACCCAGCACCGCGACCCGCTCGCCGTAGAAGACCTCCAGGTCGAAGGGCTGCATCAGGCCGGTGAGCTCCAGCTGCTCCATGGTGAAGGCGCGCACGCCGGTGCGCCCGCCCTTGAGCCGCATGGTGATGGTCTGCTCGCGCGGCGGCGCCTCCGGCGGACCGGCGTCCTCGAACTTCTTCAGCCTGGTCTGGGCGGCGGCGTAGCGGGAGGCCATCTCGTGGCTGACCGCGGCGGCCTGGCGCAGGGTGACGACCAGCTTCTTGAGCTTGGCGTGCTCCTCGTCCCAGCGGCGGCGCAGCTCCTCGAAGCGCTCGAAGCGGGCCTTGCGGGCCTCGTGGAAGGTGTCGAAGCCGCCGCCGTGCACCCAGACGCTGCTGCCGGTGGCGCCGGTCTCGACGGCGATGATCTTGTTCGCGGTCTTGGAGAGCAGCTCGCGGTCGTGCGAGATGAACAGCACGGTCTTCGAGGTGGCCTTGAGGGCCTCCTCCAGCCAGCGCTTGGCCGGGACGTCCAGGTAGTTGTCGGGCTCGTCGAGCAGCAGCACCTCGTCGGGGCCGCGCAGCAGCGCCTCCAGCACGAGCCGCTTCTGCTCGCCGCCGGAGAGGGTGTTCAGCCCGCGCCACTGGGCCTTGTCGAAGGGCATCCCCAGGGCCGCCATGGTGCAGACGTCCCAGTCGGTCTCGTAGTCGTAGCCGCCGACGTCGGCCCAGTCGGAGAGCGCCTGGGCGTAGGCCATCTGCGTCTTCTCGTCGTCCTGGGCGATCATCGCCAGCTCGGCGGCGTCCACCGCGCGGGCCGCCTTGGCGATCCGCTCCGGGGCGACGGACACCAGCAGGTCGCGCACCGAGGCGTCGGCCGGCAGCGCGCCGGGCGTGGCCTGCTGGTCCTCGCGGCCGGTGGTGCCGACGAACTGGCGCATCACGCCGAGCCCGCCGCTGATCGTCACCGAGCCGCCGTGCGGCTGGATGTCCCCCGCGATCATGCGCAGCAGCGTGGTCTTGCCGGCGCCGTTGGCGCCGACCAGGGCGACCGCGGCGCCCTCGCCCACCCGGAAGGACGCGTCGTCGAACAAGACGCGCCCGTCCGGCAGGTAGTACTCCAGGTGCGAAATCTCGACGTGTCCCATGGGAGCGATTCTCCCAAGCGGACGCGCCGGGCCAAAACGGATTACCTCACTACGCGCTCTGCCCGGGCAGGGTGCGCATCCGCCGGGCCGCGCGGTTGCGCTCGGCCAGCTGGTCGTCCGGCGGGTAGCCGACCTCCTCCAGCGTGAGCCCGTACGGCCGGATCACGTTGACGGCGGAGTTGCGCACCCCGCCGGCCAGCACCTCGCCGGGGAACTCCACCGGCCGGTGCCCGTCGCCGACCAGCAGCATCGCGCCGACCAGCGCCCGGACCATGTTGTGGCAGAAGGCGTCGGCCCGGACGGTGGCGACCGCGAGGGAGCCCTCCTGGGCGGCGTAGGAGTCCACCGGGACGCGGTCCCAGTGCAGCTCCAGCAGGGTGCGGATGGTGGTGGCGCCCTCGCGCTTCTTGCAGTACGCGGCGAAGTCGTGCTCGCCGAGCAGCAGCTCGGCCGCCCGGTTCATCCGGTCCACGTCCAGCGGGCGGTCGTGCCAGAGCACGTGGCCGCGCAGCAGCGGGTCGACCCCGCCGGGGTGGTCGGCGACCCGGTACGCGTACCGGCGCCAGATCGCCGAGAAGCGGGCGTCGAACCCGGCCGGCGCCTCGCCGACCCGGTAGATCCGGACGTCCCCGGGCAGCCGGCCGGCCAGCCGGCGCAGCAGCTTCTCCCGGTGCGCCTCCCACAGCTCGGCCGGCAGGTCGACGTGGGCGACCTGGCCGCGGGCGTGCACCCCGGCGTCGGTGCGCCCGGCCACGGTCAGCGGGAACAGCTCCGAGCTGCGGGTGACGATCTGGAGCGCGGTCTCGATCTCCTCCTGGACCGTCCGGCGGCCGCCCTTCTGGCGGGCCCAGCCGGAGAACTCGGCGCCCTGGTAGGCGAGGTCCAGCCGGACCCGGACGTACCCGTCGGCCGGGCCGTCCTTCACCGGCGGCCGCTCGGCGCAATCGTTGACCACTGCTCTTCACTCCCTGGACATGAGGAACGGGCCCGCTCCCCCATCGCTGGGGAAGCGGGCCCGCAACAACACCTAGTGGTGTCAGGCCTGCTCGGCGGCCTCGGTCTCGGTGGCCTCGACCTTGGCGTCGGCCTCCTTGACGGCACGCTTGGTGGCGGCCTCGGCCTCGCCGACGGCGGTCTGCGCGACGGTCAGCGCCTCGACCAGCTCGATCACGGCCATCGGGGCGTTGTCGCCACGACGGGGACCGATCTTGGTGATGCGGGTGTAGCCACCCGGGCGGTTCTCGTAGCGCGGCGCGATCTCGGTGAAGAGGGTGTGCAGCACCGACACGTCGGTGATGGTCTTGCGCACCAGGCGACGGTTGTGGATGTCGCCCTTCTTCGCCTTGGTGATCAGCTTCTCCGCCAGCGGGCGCATCCGACGGGCCTTGGCCTCGGTCGTGGTGATGCGGCCGTACTGGAACAGCTCCCGGCACAGGCCGGCGAGCAGCAGCGGCTCGTGGTGCGGGCCACCGCCCAGGCGGGCACCCTTGGTGGGACGCGGCATGGAATTACTCCTCGAATCTCCGACTGCGGCCGTACCAGGTACCGCAGCGGGCGTACGGGCACTGTGCCCGTACGGCTTTCAGGACGACGGGGGCGGTTCCGTGGAACCGCCCCCGCGGCCAATTCTCTTAGTACTGCTCGGTCTCGGCGAAGTGCGAGTCGTCGAGGTCGTCGGCGCCGAAGGCGTCGGCGGCAGCGGTCGGGTCGAACCCGGGCGGGCTGTCCTTGAGGGCCAGGCCCATGCCGGCCAGCTTCGCCTTGACCTCGTCGATCGACTTCGCACCGAAGTTGCGGATGTCGAGCAGGTCGGCCTCGGAGCGGGCGACGAGCTCACCCACGGTGTGGATGCCCTCGCGCTTGAGGCAGTTGTAGGAGCGGACCGTGAGCTCCAGCTCCTCGATCGGCAGCGCCAGGTCGGCGGCCAGGGCGGCGTCCGTCGGGGACGGGCCCATGTCGATGCCCTCGGCGTCGATGTTCAGCTCGCGGGCGAGGCCGAACAGCTCCACCAGGGTCTTGCCGGCCGAGGCCATGGCGTCACGCGGACGCATGGCGGGCTTGGTCTCGACGTCGACGATCAGCTTGTCGAAGTCGGTCCGCTGCTCGACACGGGTGGCCTCGACCTTGTAGGTGACCTTCAGCACGGGGCTGTAGATCGAGTCAACCGGGATGCGGCCGATCTCCTGGCCGGAGGCCTTGTTCTGGACGGCGGAGACGTAGCCGCGACCGCGCTCGACGGTCAGCTCCATCTCCAGCTTGCCCTTGCCGTTCAGCGTGGCGAGGACCAGCTCGGGGTTGTGCACCTCGACACCCGCCGGCGGGGCGATGTCGGCGGCGGTGACGACACCCGGGCCCTGCTTGCGCAGGTACATCACGACCGGCTCGTCGTGCTCCGAGGAGACGACCAGCTGCTTGATGTTGAGGATGAGGTCGGTCACGTCCTCCTTGACGCCCGGCACGGTGGTGAACTCGTGCAGGACGCCGTCGATGCGGATGCTGGTGACAGCGGCACCCGGGATCGACGACAGGAGCGTGCGGCGCAGGGAGTTGCCGAGGGTGTAGCCGAAGCCCGGCTCCAGCGGCTCGATCACGAACCGCGAGCGGAACTCGTCGACGACCTCTTCGGTCAGCGAAGGACGCTGAGCGATAAGCATGGGGGAAATCCTCCGGTTGTCTTCGGCACCCACTATTTGATGCCGACAGGACCAAGCGTACGGGGTCCCGCCGCGAAGCAGGACCCCGTACGAGGTTTACAGCAGGTACTGCGAGCCCGAAGGCGCTGCGTCAGACGCGGCGGCGCTTCGGCGGGCGGCAGCCGTTGTGCGGGGTGGGGGTGACGTCCTGGATCGAGCCGACCTCCAGGCCGGTGGCCTGGAGCGAACGGATCGCGGTCTCGCGGCCGGAGCCCGGACCCTTCACGAAGACGTCAACCTTGCGCATGCCGTGCTCCTGCGCGCGACGGGCAGCGGCCTCGGCGGCCATCTGCGCGGCGAACGGGGTGGACTTGCGCGAGCCCTTGAAGCCGACGTGGCCGGCGGAGGCCCAGGAGATCACGTTGCCCGCGGGGTCGGTGATCGAAACGATGGTGTTGTTGAACGTGCTCTTGATGTGCGCGTGGCCGTGAGCGACGTTCTTCTTTTCCTTGCGGCGGATCTTCTTCGCGCCGGCAGCCTGACGACCCTTGGGGGGCATAAGTCTGTTCTCCTACTGAGGTGGTCGGTCCGCTGACCCGCGGGCCGGAGGGATGTCCGGTTACGGGACGGACTACTTCTTGCCCGGCTTCTTCTTGCCGGCGATCGCGCGACGCGGGCCCTTGCGGGTACGCGCGTTGGTGTGGGTGCGCTGGCCGCGGACCGGCAGGCCACGGCGGTGACGCAGACCCTCGTAGCAGCCGATCTCGACCTTGCGGCGGATGTCGGCGGCCACCTCACGGCGGAGGTCACCCTCGACCGTGTAGTTGGCGTCGATGTACTGGCTCAGCTTGACGAGGTCGTCCTCGGTGATGTCGCGAACGCGGACATCCGGGTTGACACCGGTCTCGGCCAGGGTCTGCTGGGCGCGGGTACGGCCGATGCCGTACACGTAGGTGAGGGCGATCTCGATCCGCTTCTCACGGGGGAGATCAACGCCGGCGAGGCGTGCCATTCAAGGCTCCTGTGGTTCTTCAGAGGTCTTGCGTGCTACCTACTCCTTCGCCTCTCGACGATGGAGCCCCGGCCTCTGACCGGGGGTGGCAGTCCGTCCACGAGGGGACGGATCGGGTAGCCCGCTTATGACGTTTTCGCGTCGCGCGAAGTACTACGAGAAATGCTGGAGAGCGATCAGCCCTGGCGCTGCTTGTGGCGCAGGTTGTCGCAGATCACCATGACCCGGCCGTGGCGGCGGATCACCTTGCACTTGTCGCAGATCTTCTTGACGCTCGGCTTGACCTTCATGCTTCAGGTTCTCCGGGTCTAGATCTGACGTTCTTACTTGTAGCGGTAGACGATCCGCCCGCGCGTGAGGTCGTAGGGGCTGAGCTCCACGACGACCCGGTCGTCCGGCAGGATGCGGATGTAGTGCATGCGCATCTTGCCACTGATGTGCGCGAGGACCTTGTGACCGTTCTGCAGCTCGACCTTGAACATCGCGTTCGGAAGAGACTCGATCACGGTGCCCTCGATCTCAATGGCGCCTTGCTTCTTAGCCATGAACTGCGAGATCCACCTTCCGGGACCGGCTACCGTATGCGGAACGCTCGTGCGAACCTGGGTTCACCCCTCCCCCGGAGGGAAGAGGGCGCGCTGAAGCACGCTACGAGTGAGCCGACGGTCCATCCTACGCCAGCGCGTGCGGTGGACCAAAACGGGGGCCCCGGAAAGCGGTAGCCGTCACACCCGCTCCGTCAGGCCCGGGTGGTGACGGTCAGCGGCTCGACGTGGGCGGTGCAGGCCGAGCAGCGGCGGGCGGCCTCGGGGATCTCGGTCAGGCACTCGGGGCACGGGCGCTTCGGCGTCTTCGGCTTCTTCGGCATGTAGCGCGCGGTCGCCTTGGTGATCGGCAGCACCACGCAGAAGTACAGCACCGCGGCGGTCATGAAGAACGCGATCAGCACGTTGAGGAACTGCCCGTACGGGAAGGTCACTCCGGCGATGTGCGCCTTGTACGAGCTGAAGTCGCCGGCCGCGCCGACCACCACACCCACCAGCGGGGTGAGGAAGGCGGACACGAAGCCGGTCACCACCGCGGTGAACGCGGCACCGATGACCACACCGACCGCCATGTCGACGACGTTGCCGCGCATCATGAAGTCGCGGAATCCCTTGAGCACGTGTTGTCTCCTGCTCGCTCGTAAGCCACTGCTGACCACTACTGACCACTGCCAGCCGATAAAAATAGGACAAAAGCCCTGGAGGTCCAAACCTCCAGGGCTCTGATCCCTTGTCAGCGGCGACAGTTGGGCGCCGCCGTGACTACGCGAGGGGGTCCGGAGCTGCGGTGATGCCCAGCTTGGCCAGTTCCGCCTTGCCGCCGTCGAAGGCGGTCAGCACCAGCGGACCCTGCTCCGTGATGGCCACCGAGTGCTCCCAGTGCGAGGCCCAGGTGCCGTCGTTGGTGACGACCGTCCAGTCGTCCTCCAGCACGGTGGTGTGCGGGGTGCCGAGCGAGACCATCGGCTCGATCGCCAGCACGGTGCCCGGCACCAGCTTCGGGCCCTTGCCGCGGCCGCGCTCGACGTAGTTCAGCACGTGCGGCTCCATGTGCATCGCGGTGCCGATGCCGTGGCCGCCGTAGCCCTCGGTGATGCCCCACTTGCCCTTCGGCGGAAGCGGCTGGCGGCGGATGAAGCCCTCGATGGCCTTGGAGACGTCGACCAGACGGTTGTTCTTCTTCATCTGGGCGATGCCGGCCCACATCGAGCCCTCGGTGACCCGGCTCAGCATCTCGACCTCCGGGCGGACCTCGCCGACCGCCACCGTGATGGCCGAGTCGCCGTGCCAGCCGTCCAGGATGGCGCCGCAGTCGATCGAGATGACGTCGCCCTCCTGGAGCACCCGCTCACCGGGGATGCCGTGCACGACCTCGTTGTTCACCGAGGCGCAGATGACGCCCGGGAACCAGAGCCCGCCGTGGTGGGCGCGGAAGTTCGAGGTGGCGCCGTGGTCGGTGATGACCTTGTCCGCGATGTCGTTGAGCTCCTGGGTGGTCACCCCCGGGACGACCGCCTCGCGGCAGGCCTTCAGGGCCTCGGCGACGACCAGCCCGGCCGCTCGCATCTTCGCGATCTGCTCGGGGGTCTTGATCTCCACCATCTGGTCACGCCTTCCAAGTCCGGATTACCACTGCTACCACCGTACGACGCCGAAACGGCCGGGCCACCCGCTTCACGGGCGACCCGGCCGTACCGTCGTACGTTCGCCGAGAGACTCAGCTGTCCTGCTTCAACGCCTCGATCGAGCGGGCGGTGACCTCGTCCACCTTGCCGAGGGCCGAGATCGTCGCCACCAGGCCCTGCTGGACGTAGTAGTCGATGATCGGCTCGGTCTCCGTGTGGTAGACCTCCAGGCGCGTGCGCACCTTCTCCTCGGTGTCGTCCGAGCGCTGGTACAGCTCGCCGCCGCACTCGTCGCAGACGCCCTCGGCCTTCGGCGGGTTGTAGTCCACGTGGAAGACGTGGCCACCGTCGTTGCGGCACAGGCGACGGCCGGCGATCCGGCGGACGACCTCGTCCTCGGGGACCTCCAGGTCCAGCACACCGTCCAGCTTTATGCCCTGCTCGGCGAGGAACTCGTCCAGCGCCTTGGCCTGCCCCAGGTTGCGGGGGAAGCCGTCGAGCAGGAAGCCGTTGGCTGCGTCCTCCTGGAGCATTCTGTCCTTGGCCATCCCGATGGTGACCTCGTCCGGCACCAGGTGTCCCGCGTCCATGTAGCTCTTGGCCTCGAGCCCCAGCGGGGTGCCCTGGCTGATGTTCGCACGGAACAGGTCGCCGGTGGAGATGTGGGGGATGGACAGGGTCTTGGCGAGCAGGTGCGCCTGAGTACCCTTCCCGGCCCCGGGAGGACCAACGAGGACGATACGCATCAGCGGAGGAACCCTTCGTAATTGCGCTGCTGGAGCTGGCTCTCGATCTGCTTCACAGTTTCGAGTCCGACGCCGACGACGATGAGCACGCTGGTGCCGCCGAACGGGAAGTTGGTCTGCTGTCCGAAGGCGACCAGGGCGATCATCGGGATCAACGCGATCAGGCCCAGGTAGAGCGAACCCGGCCACGTGATTCGGGTCAGCACGTAGTTCAGGTACTCGGCCGTCGGTCGGCCGGCCCGGATACCCGGGATGAACCCACCATACTTCTTCATGTTGTCGGCAACTTCTTCGGGGTTGAAGGAGATGGCGACGTAGAAGAAGGCGAAGAAGACGATCAGCAGGAAGTACGTGGCCATGTAGATCGGGTGGTCACCCTTGACGAAGTTCGTCCGGATCCACGTGGCCCAGCCCGCCTGGCTGTTGGTCAGCTGGACCACGAGGGCGGGGATGTACAGCAGCGACGAGGCGAAGATGACCGGGATGACACCGGCCTGGTTCACCTTGAGCGGGATGTAGGTCGAGGTCCCACCGAACGCCCGGCGGCCGATCATCCGCTTCGCGTACTGGACCGGGATCCGGCGCTGGGCCTGCTCGACGAAGATGACCAGCATCACGACGATGATGCCGACCGCGACCACGGAGAGGAACTCGACCCAGCCGTCGCCGATGGTGCCGGACTGCTTGATCGCCCACATCGAGGACGGGAACTGGGCCGCGATCGAGGTGAAGATCAGCAGCGACATGCCGTTGCCGATGCCGCGGTCGGTGATCAGCTCGCCCAGCCACATGATGACCGTGGTGCCCGCGGTCATGGTGAGGACCATGACGGCGATCCGGAACACGCTGGTGTCCGGGACGATCTGGTTGGCCAGCGGGCAGCCGGAGAACAGCGCGCCGCTGGAGGCCGTCGCCACGATGCCGGTGCCCTGGAGCACCGCGAGGGCGATGGTCAGGTACCGGGTGTACTGGGTGATCTTCGCCTGGCCGGCCTGTCCCTCCTTCTTCAGCATCTCCAGTCGCGGGATCACGACGGTGAGGAGCTGGAGGATGATGCTCGCCGTGATGTACGGCATGATGCCGAGGGCGAAGATCGTCAGCTGGAGGAGCGCGCCACCGCTGAACAGGTTGACGAGTCCGAAGAGGCCACTGTTCTTGGTCTCCTTCACGCACTCGTTCACGGCCGTGAAACTCACGCCCGGAATCGGGATGTGCGAGCCCAGCCGGAACAGCACCATGATGCCCAGCGTGAACAGCAGCTTCTTGCGCAGGTCGGGCGTCTGGAACGCCCGCGCGAACGCACTGAGCACGGTGCCTCCTGCGCCTCCCGCGCGTCGTCGGCGGGAGGGTCGGTCCTGAATGGGGAGTTTTGCGGTACGGGCTCCCGTACAGACGGCACAGGCGAGCCTACGCGCAGCCTACAAGGGAACTCCACGGACTCTAACAGTGCGCGGCCACTCGGAAGAAGCGTGTACCGCCGCTCCCCCACTCACGGGGTACGGGATGCCCGGTTTTGCCACACAAAAGAACGAGCGCCGTCCGGCCGGAAATCCCCGGGAACAGCACGAGCCCCGCACCTCCCGAAGGAGGTGCGGGGCTCGTGGGCGGAATTCAGCGGGCTCAGATGAGCTCGGTGACCGTACCGCCGGCGGCCTTGATCTTCTCGGCGGCCGAACCGGAGACGGCGTCCACCGCAACCTGGAGGGCGACCGAGATCTCGCCGGTGCCGAGCACCTTGACGAGGGAGTTCTTGCGAACCGCGCCCTTGGCGACCAGGTCCTCGACGGTGACCTCGCCACCCTGCGGGTAGAGCTCGGCCAGCTTGTCGAGGTTGACAACCTGGAACGTGATCTTGAACGGGTTCTTGAAGCCCTTCAGCTTCGGCAGGCGCATGTGGAGCGGCATCTGGCCACCCTCGAAGCGCTGCGGAACCTGGTAGCGGGCCTTCGTGCCCTTGGTACCACGACCAGCGGTCTTACCCTTGGAACCCTCACCACGACCCACGCGGATCTTGTCGGTCTTGGCACCCGGGGCGGGACGCAGGTTGTGGATCTTGATCGGGTTGTCGCCCATGATCAGTCCACCTCCTCAACCGTCACCAGGTGACGGACCGTGTGGGCCATCCCGCGGATCTCGGGACGGTCCTCCTTCACCACGACGTCGTGCATGCGCTTGAGACCAAGCGAACGCAGGGTGTCACGGTGATTCTGCTTGCTGCCGATGTACGACTTGGTCTGCGTGATCTTCAGGCGAGCCATCAGGCGCTCACCCCAGCAGCACGCGCCCGCAGCAGAGCCGCGGGGGCCACGTCCTCCAGCGGCAGGCCACGACGGGCGGCGATCTCCTCGGGGCGCACGAGGCCCTTCAGAGCGGCCACGGTGGCGTGCACGATGTTGATCGCGTTGTCCGAGCCGAGCGACTTCGACAGGATGTCGTGGATGCCGGCGCACTCCAGGACGGCGCGCACCGGACCACCGGCGATAACACCGGTACCGGGGGCGGCGGGCTTCAGGAGCACGACGCCGGCGGCCTTCTCACCCTGGATCGGGTGGGGGATGGTGCCCTGGATACGGGGGACCTTGAAGAAGCTCTTCTTGGCCTCCTCAACACCCTTGGCGATGGCGGCCGGAACCTCCTTCGCCTTCCCGTAACCGACACCCACGGTGCCATCGCCATCGCCCACCACGACGAGCGCGGTGAAGGAGAAGCGACGGCCACCCTTGACAACCTTGGCGACACGGTTGATCGCGACAACGCGCTCGACGTAAGCGGTCTTCTCGACGGCGGGGGCGTTGCCCCGGTCGTCACGCTTACGGTCGCGCCGCTCGCCACCGGTGCCGCCACCGGCGCCGCTACCGCGGCGCTGGGGTCCAGCCATTGGATTTACCTCTCTCGTTTACGTCCGTCGACAGAGTCGACGAGCGGCTTAGAAGTCGAGCCCGGCCTCGCGAGCCGCGTCCGCCAGGGCGGCGATGCGGCCGGCGTACCGGTTGCCCGCGCGGTCGAAGACGACCGACTCGATGCCGGCAGCCTTGGCGCGCTCGGCGACCAGGCTCCCGACCTTCTTGGCCAGCTCGGTCTTGTCGCCCTCGGCGCCCTTGATGGACACGTCGAGGGTGGACGCCGACGCCAGGGTGTGACCCTTGGCGTCGTCGATGACCTGGGCGACCATGTGACGGTTCGAGCGCGTCACGACGAGGCGCGGACGCACCTCGGTGCCGACGACGCGCTTGCGAACACGGATCGCGCGGCGCTTGCGAGCGGCGCTCTTGTAGGCGTTGCCCTTGCCGATCTTGACAGAGACACTCATCGCTTACTTACCACTCTTTCCGACCTTGCGGCGGATGACCTCGCCCGCGTACTTGACACCCTTGGCCTTGTACGGGTCGGGCTTGCGCAGCTTGCGGATGTTCGCGGCGACCTCGCCGACCTTCTGCTTGTCGATGCCGTCCACGTGGAACTTGGTGGGCGACTCGACGACGAAGGAGATGCCCTCCGGCGCGGTGATCAGAATCGGGTGGCTGTAACCGAGCGCGAACTCCATGTCGGAGCCCTTCGCGGTCACACGGTAACCAACACCGCTGATCTCCAGCGACTTGCGGTAGCCCGCGGTCACGCCGGTGATCATGTTCGCCACCAGCGTGCGGGTCAGGCCGTGCAGGGCCTTCGAGCGACGCTCGTCGTTCGGACGAGAGACGAGCACAGTGCCGTCCTCGGCCTTGCCGATCCCGATCGGCTCGGCGACGACGTGGGTGAGCGAGCCCTTCGGGCCCTTCACCGAGACCGCCTGGCCATCGATGGTGACGTCCACGCCAGCGGGGACCTGGATGGGCAGCCGTCCAATGCGCGACATTGCTGTACCTCCGTTTCCCGAATTACCAGACGTAGGCGAGAACTTCTCCGCCTACGCCCTTCTTGGCGGCCTGCTTGTCGGTCAGGAGACCCGAAGACGTGGAGATGATCGCCACGCCCAGGCCACCGAGGACCTTCGGCAGGTTGGTGGACTTTGCGTAAACGCGCAGACCCGGCTTGCTGATGCGCTTGATGCCGGCGATGGAGCGCTCACGGTTGGGGCCGAACTTGAGCTCGATGGTCAGCTTCTTGCCGACCTCGCCCTCAGCGGGCTCCTCAACCTTGTAGGAGGAGATGTACCCCTCCTGCTGCAGGATCTGGGCGACGTGCGCCTTGATCTTGCTGGCCGGCATCGCCACGGAGTCGTGGTACGCCGAGTTCGCGTTACGCAGACGCGTGAGCATGTCTGCGATGGGGTCGGTCATGGTCATGATGGCCTCAGGCCTCTCTCGCCGCGGTTTCTCCGCGCCAGGTCCCCCTTCCGCACTCTTTCGAGTGCGGCAGAGGCACAAGCGCAGGGGACCTGCGACGTCGTAAGACTGGGTGCGAGCCCTCCCGTAAGAGGGCCACGGACGTCCATGGGGAAGCCGTGGCAGGGGGCCCGACCCCACTACCTTACGGGAATCCGTACGGCAGCCCAAAAATGGGCGGTGTGGGATCGGGCACCTCTGCTTCGCTGGCGGTGCCTAAAGCTCTGGCCGTCTTCCGAAAGGAAGAGGACTACCAGGAGCTCTTGGTCACGCCCGGCAGCTCGCCGCGGTGCGCCATCTCACGAAGGCAGACACGGCAGAGGCCGAACTTACGGTACACCGAGTGCGGACGGCCGCAGCGCTGGCACCGGGTGTAGGCCCGGACGCCGAACTTCGGCTTCCGCTCGGCCTTCGCGATGAGGGACTTCTTCGCCATTGGCTCACGCCTCCTTGAACGGGAAGCCCAGAGCGCGCAGGAGCGCCCGGCCCTCGTCGTCGGTCTGAGCGGTGGTCACGACGGTGATGTCCATACCGCGCTGACGGTCGACCTTGTCCTGGTCGATCTCGTGGAACATGACCTGCTCGGTCAGACCGAAGGTGTAGTTGCCACGGCCGTCGAACTGCTTCGGGGAGAGGCCACGGAAGTCACGGATACGCGGCAGGGCCAGCGACACCAGACGGTCCAGGAACTCCCACATGCGGTCACCGCGGAGGGTGACGTGGGTGCCGATCGGCTGGCCCTCGCGCAGCTTGAACTGCGCGATGGACTTGCGAGCCTTGGTCACGGCCGGCTTCTGACCGGTGATCGCGGTCAGGTCGCGGATCGCGCCCTCGATCAGCTTGCTGTCACGGGCAGCCTCGCCGACGCCCATGTTGACCACGACCTTGACCAGGCCGGGGATCAGCATGACGTTCTCGTACGAGAACTCCTCCTGCAGCTGACCCTTGATCTCGGAGTTGTAACGCTCCTTGAGACGGGGGGTCACCTTCTCAACAGTCGTCTCAGACATCAGATGTCCTCACCGGTTCGCTTGGCAACGCGGATCTTGTTGCCCTCGTCATCGAAGCGGTAGCCAACGCGGGTGACGACCTTCTTGCCGTCCTTCTCCACGACCAGCTGGACGTTGGAGACGTGCACCGGGGCCTCGACGGTGACAATGCCACCCTGAGTGCCCGGGCCCGGCTTGGTGTGCTTCTTGACCCGGTTCACACCCTCGACCAGGACCTTGTTCTCAGCCGGCATGGCCTGGATGACCTTGCCCTGCTTGCCCTTGTCCTTGCCGGTGATGACCTGAACCAGGTCACCCTTCTTGATCTTCATGCTGTTCGCCATGAGTTAGAGCACCTCCGGCGCAAGCGAGATGATCTTCATGAACTTCTTGTCACGCAGCTCGCGGCCCACCGGGCCGAAGATGCGGGTGCCACGGGGGTCACCATCGGTGTTCTTCAGAACAACCGCGGCGTTCTCGTCGAAGCGGATGTACGAGCCATCCGGACGACGACGCGACTTCACGGTACGGACGACGACGCACTTGACGACGTCACCCTTCTTCACCGAACCGCCGGGGATCGCGTCCTTGACGGTCGCGACGATGACGTCCCCGATACCGGCGTAGCGGCGACCGGAGCCACCGAGAACGCGGATGCAAAGGATTTCCTTCGCGCCCGTGTTGTCGGCGACACGCAGTCGCGACTCCTGCTGGATCACAGCTTTCTCCTGATCGTCAACGAGAGCTGACCGGCCGGCCGCTGCTCACACCAGCGCCCCCGGAGGGGCCTGGTGCACATACGGCCGTACCGCATCAACTTCGTTACTTGGCCTTCTCGAGGATCTCGACGACGCGCCAGCGCTTCGTCGCGGACAGCGGGCGGGTCTCCGCGAGGAGCACCCGGTCGCCGATGCCGCAGGCGTTCGCCTCGTCGTGCGCCTTCAGCTTGTTCGTACGGCGGATGACCTTGCCGTACAGAGCGTGCTTGACGCGGTCCTCGACGGCGACGACGACGGTCTTGTCCATCTTGTCGCTGACGACGAGACCCTCACGGGTCTTGCGGAAACCGCGCGTCTCGTTGGTGTTCTCAGTCATCAGGCGCTCTCCACCGTCTCGATGCCCAGCTCGCGCTCGCGCATCAGGGTGTAGATCCGCGCGATGTCCTTACGGACGAGCTTGAGCCGTCCGTGGTTGTCGAGCTGCCCGGTCGCCGCCTGGAAGCGGAGGTTGAACAGCTCCTCCTTGGCCTCGCGGAGCTTGGCAACGAGACCCTCGTTGTCCAGCTCGCGGAGGTCAGCAGCCTTGGTGCCGGCCGACATCAGCTCTCACCTGCCTCGCGCCGGATGATCCGGCACTTCATCGGGAGCTTGTGAGCAGCGCGGGTCAGCGCCTCACGAGCCACCTTCTCGTTGGGGTACGACAGCTCGAACATGACCCGACCCGGGTGCACGTTCGCGATCCACCACTCGGGCGAACCCTTACCGGAACCCATGCGGGTCTCGGCCGGCTTCTTGGTGAGCGGACGGTCCGGGTAGATGTTGATCCAGACCTTGCCGCCACGCTTGATGTGACGGGTGACGGCGATACGAGCGGACTCGATCTGCCGGTTCGTCACGTAGGCCGGGGTGACGGCCTGGATGCCGTACTCGCCGAACGCGAGCTCGGTGCCACCCTTGGCAGCGCCGCGGCGCTTGGGGTGGTGCTGCTTGCGGTGCTTGACCCTACGGGGGATCAGCATTGGGGTCAGGCCTCCGTTCCGGTGTTCTCGGCAGCCGGCGCCTCGGCGGCCGGGGCCGCGGGGGCCTCGGCAGCGGCGGGACGACGGCCACGGCCACCGCGCTCGCCACCACGGCGCTCGCCACCGCGGGCGGGACGACCACCCTCGGGACGGGCCGGGCGGTTGCCCGAGCGGGCAGCGGCGTTCTCAGCGCGGACCTCGGCGATGTTCTTGACGTCGCCCTTGTAGATCCAGACCTTCACGCCGATGCGGCCGAAGGTGGTCTTGGCCTCGAAGAAGCCGTAGTCGACGTTCGCGCGCAGGGTGTGCAGCGGCACGCGACCCTCGCGGTAGAACTCCGAACGGCTCATCTCGGCGCCGCCGAGACGACCGGAGCACTGGACCTTGATGCCCTTGGCGCCGGACTTCATGGTGCCCTGCATCGACTTGCGCATGGCACGACGGAAGGAGACGCGGGAGGACAGCTGCTCCGCGACGCCCTGAGCCACGAGCTGGGCGTCCAGCTCGGGGTTCTTGACCTCGAGGATGTTCAGCTGGACCTGCTTGCCGGTCAGCTTCTCGAGGTCGCCGCGGATGCGGTCGGCCTCGGTGCCACGGCGACCGATGACGATGCCGGGGCGGGCGGTGTGGATGTCGACGCGGACGCGGTCGCGGGTGCGCTCGATCTCGACCTTGGAGATGCCGGCGCGCTCCATGCCCTTCGTCATCATGCGACGAATGGCAACGTCTTCCTTGACGTAGTCCTTGTACAGCTTGTCGGCGTACCAGCGGGACTTGAAGTCCGTGCTGATGCCGAGGCGGAACCCGTGCGGGTTAACCTTCTGGCCCATTACCGGGTCCCTTCCTTGCTGCTGACGACCACGGTGATGTGGCTGGTCCGCTTGCGGATCCGGTAGGCACGACCCTGGGCACGCGGACGGAACCGCTTCAGGGTCGGGCCCTCGTCAACGTACGCCTCGCTGATGACGAGGTCGTCCACGTTGTTGTGGTTGTAGTTGTGCACGGCGTTGGCAATGGCGCTGTCGAGCACCTTGCCGACCGGCACGGTGGCGGCCTGCGGAGCGAAACGCAGGACCGCCTGGGCCTCCGTGGCGTTCAGGCCACGGATGAGGTCCACCACGCGGCGGGCCTTCATGGGCGTGACGCGGATGTACCGCGCCTGGGCCCTGGCTTCCATGGTTGTCCCCTTGCTGGTGTAAGTCATTGAGTCGGTAATCTCGCTGGCGACTAGCGACGCTTCGACTTGCGGTCGTCCTTGACGTGACCGCGGAACGTGCGCGTCGGCGCGAACTCGCCGAGCTTGTGGCCGACCATCGACTCGGTGACGAACACCGGGACGTGCTTGCGGCCATCGTGAACCGCGATCGTGTGGCCGAGCATGGCCGGGAAGATCACGGAACGACGGGACCAGGTCTTGATGACGTTCTGGGTACCCGCCTCGTTCTGAGCGTCCACCTTCTTGAGAAGGTGGCCGTCGATGAAGGGGCCCTTCTTGAGACTGCGCGGCATCTGACCTGCTCCTAGCGCTTCTTGTTGGTCTTGCGGCGGCGCACGATGAGAGCGTCCGACGCCTTCTTCGGGCGACGGGTACGACCCTCCTTCTGGCCCCACGGCGAGACCGGGTGGCGACCACCGGAGGTCTTACCCTCACCACCACCGTGCGGGTGGTCGATCGGGTTCATGGCCACACCACGCACGGTCGGGCGAACGCCCTTCCAGCGCATACGGCCGGCCTTGCCCCAGTTGATGTTCGACTGCTCGGCGTTGCCGACCTCGCCGACGGTCGCGCGGCAGCGCGCGTCGACCAGGCGGATCTCACCGGAGGGCATGCGCAGGTGCGCCATCTTGCCCTCACGCGCCAGCAGCTGAATGCCGGAACCGGCGGAGCGGGCCATCTTGGCACCGCCACCGGGACGCAGCTCCACCGCGTGGATGGTCGTACCGACCGGGATGTTGCGAAGCGGCAGGTTGTTGCCCGGCTTGATGTCGGCGCCAGGGCCGTTCTCAATCCGGTCACCCTGCGTGATGCCACGCGGCGCGATGATGTAGCGCTTCTCGCCGTCCGCGTAGTGCAGGAGCGCGATGCGCGCGGTGCGGTTCGGGTCGTACTCGATGTGCGCGACCTTGGCCGGCACGCCGTCCTTGTCGTGACGACGGAAGTCGATCACGCGGTAGGCGCGCTTGTGACCGCCACCCTGGTGGCGAACGGTGATCCGACCGGCGTTGTTACGGCCGCCCTTGCTGTGCAGGGGGCGAACCAGCGACTTCTCCGGGGTGGACCGCGTGATCTCTACGAAGTCGGCCACGCTGGAGCCACGACGGCCCGGCGTAGTCGGCTTGTACTTGCGGATGCCCATTTGGCTCTCTCGTCCTCGTCCTTATCGACGATCACGACCTCCGTTAGGAGACCGGACCACCGAAGATGTCGATGCGGTTGCCCTCAGCCAGCGTCACGATGGCGCGCTTGGTGTCCTTGCGCTTGCCAAAGCCCGTCTTGGAGCGCTTGCGCTTGCCCTGACGGTTGAGCGTGTTGACGGACTCGACCTTGACCGAGAAGACCGCCTCGACGGCCTGCTTGATCTGGGTCTTGTTGGCACCGGGCGACACGACGAACGTGTACTTGTTCTCGTCGAGGAGCGAGTAGCTCTTCTCGGAGATGACCGGCTTCACCAGGACGTCACGGGGGTCCGTGAACGTCTTGCTCGTGATCTCTGCAGCCATCAGGCGGCGCTCCCTTCGAGCTCGCCCTCAGCAGCCACGGCCTTGGCAGACGCGGCGGGACCCGCCACGAAACGCTCGAAGGCGGCCTGGGTGAAGACCACATCGTCGGAGACGAGCACGTCGTAGGTGTTCAGCTGGCCAGCGTCCAGGATGTGCACGTGCGGCAGGTTGCGGGCGCTCTTGAGACCCAGCTCGTCGGCACGCTCGACGACGAGGAGGATGTTCTTGCGCTCGGTGATCTTGCCGAACAGACCCTTGGCGGCCTTGGTCGACGGCGCCTCGGCCGCGACCACGTCGGTGACGACGTGGATGCGGTTGTGGCGGGCCCGGTCGGTGAGCGCACCGCGCAGGGCGGCGGCGATCATCTTCTTCGGGGTCCGCTGCGAGTAGTCGCGCGGCACGGGACCGTGCACGACGCCACCGCCGGCGAACTGCGGCGCACGGGTCGAGCCCTGACGGGCGCGGCCGGTGCCCTTCTGGCGGTACGGCTTCCTGCCGCCACCGCGGACCTCGGCACGAGTCTTGGTCTTGTGGGTGCCCTGACGGGCCGCAGCGAGCTGCGCCACGACGACCTGGTGCATCAGCGGAACGCTGACCTTCGCGTCGAAGATCTCGGCCGGCAGCTCGAGGCTGCCGGTCTTGTCGCCCGAGGGCGACAGGATGTCAATGGTGCTCATATCCTCACAGCCCCTTCGCCGCGGTGCGGACGAGGACGAGGCCGCCGTTCGGGCCCGGGATTGCGCCCTTGATCAGGAGCAGCCCCTTCTCCGCGTCAACGGCATGGATGGTCAGGTTCTGGGTGGTCACGCGCTCGTGGCCCATCCGGCCGGCCATCCGTACGCCCTTGAACACACGACCCGGGGTGGCACAGCCACCGATCGAGCCGGGCGAGCGGTGCTTGCGCTGCACACCGTGACCGGCGCCGAGGCCCCGGAAGTTGTGGCGCTTCATGACACCGGCGAAGCCCTTGCCCTTGGAGGTGCCGGTCACGTCGACCTTGACACCCGCCTCGAACAGCTCGGCGGTGATCTCCTGGCCCAGGGTGTACTCGGACGCGTCCGAGGTACGCAGCTCGACCAGGTGACGGCGCGGGGTGACACCGGCCTTGGCGAAGTGGCCCGCGAGGGGCTTGTTCACCTTGCGGGGGTCGATCTCGCCGAAGCCGATCTGGACGGCGTCGTAGCCGGCCGGGCTGTCGGCGGTGTGGACCTGGGTCACGACATTCGGCCCAGCCTTGACGACGGTCACCGGGACGACCCGGTTGTTCTCGTCCCAGACCTGGGTCATGCCGAGCTTCTCGCCCAGGATGCCCTTAATCTGCTTAGCCATCTTCGGTGCGCCTCTCAGAGCTTGATCTCGATGTCGACGCCCGCCGGCAGGTCGAGACGCATGAGCGAGTCAACCGTCTTCGGCGTGGGGTCGAGGATGTCGATCAGACGCTTGTGAGTACGCATCTCGAAGTGCTCGCGCGAGTCCTTGTACTTGTGCGGCGAGCGGATGACGCAGTACACGTTCTTCTCAGTGGGCAGCGGCACCGGGCCCGCGACCTGCGCACCAGTACGAATCACCGTCTCGACGATCTTCTTCGCCGAGGAGTCGATGACCTCGTGGTCGTAGGCCTTGAGCCGGATGCGGATCTTCTGTCCCGCCATGGCTACTCAGTAGTCCTTTGTCCTTAGTCACTGCACGACCCCCTCCGACCCCCGCGCTCGGGCGTGTCGCACTCGCGCTTGCAAAAAACCGGCGAAGTACTTCGTCGGTTTCGAACTTTCGGGGTGGGGGTGCCGGATCGAGGCCCCGCTCACGCTTCCCGGAAGATTCCCGTACTTTCGCCCCGCAGCTGCCGTGGCGTAGAACTCACGCTTGACGGCCATCACGGGAACGACGAGTACATGGGACTCGCTTCCGGTCCTCCCGGCGGGAGGCGCGCAGCATCGGCACTCAACCGAGCAACTTGGACATACTGCCACATGGAGCAGCCCGGATGCCAATCGGGGCCGGTGAGGCGCTCCTCACCGGCCCCGACGGGGTGACGCCCGGGTCAGTCCCTGCGCCAGAGCACCCAGCCCTTGTCCTTGTTGAACTTCGCGATGTGCCAGCCGGGCCTCGCGTCCGGCCAGCTGGCCTGGGGCAGGGCGCCCTTGGCCCAGCCGGCCAGGTACGCGGTGGCCTCCTGCGGCGGGTTGGAACCGTCCTTCAGGTCGTCCGACCAGACCCGGCCCCAGTAGACCTCGTAGGCCATCGACATCCGGGCGTCCCAGTCGAGGTCCATGTCCAGGACGACGTTGTCGTCCTTGCGCAGGCCCGCCTCCTTGGCCATTCCGACCGCCTGGTACTTGCGCTCCTTGGCGTGCGGTTGGGCGACGTTACCGGTGACGGCGACCGTCGCATAGGCGGCGAACAGCGTCACGCACCCCACCACGGCGGCGACCACCCGGCGCCCGCCGGCCACCCGCAGCAGCAGGCACGCGGCCAGCACCGCCAGCGCCCCGAAGGTCGTCCGGATCATGTGCAGGCCGTCCCAGGTGGAGGCCAGGAACATCGCGTCCGGCACCGTCCACGGACTGACCCAGAGCTTGAGCGCGGAGCCCGCGTACGCGCCGACCGACAGCTGGATGACCCCGATCAGCACGGTGCCTGCCAGCGCCGACCACAGCAGCGCCCGGACCCCGGCCCGCCACAGCGCGGCCAGGCCGACCACCAGGAACAGCGGCACCAGCACCGCGCAGTACCGGGCGTACACCCAGTTGTCGGTCCGGTCGTTGTCCGCCAGGCCGGCCGCGGACGCCAGCGCGGTGCCGAACAGCAGCGCCACCATGGTGAAGGCCACCACCCGCTCGGCCACCGTGTACCGGCGCCGGAACACCACCGCCACGCACAGCACCAGGGCGATCGCCCCGAAGCCGTACGTGGAGGTCATGAAGTACCACAGCTGTCCGAACGTGCGGGCGATGATCGTGCCGATGTACTTGCTGTCCCCGAGGTTCTCGAAGACCTTGTTGCCGACGTCGCTCGGCGGCACGTCCTTGAACCGGCTCCTGACGAAGCCGGCCAGCAGCTGCGCGCCCAGGTACGACACCCCGAGCGCGCCGACGCCGGCCAGCGAGGCGAGTCTCGGCGCCCAGCCGAAGGCCAGCACCACGACCAGGACCAGCGCGGTCAGCGCCACGACCACGCCGCCGCGGTCGTGGGTGGCCAGCGAGTAGCCGGCCGCCAGGCCCATCCCCACCGCGTACAGCGCGCGGCGGCCCGTCGTACCGGGCGAGAGCCAGCCGTGCATCGCGAGCAGCCAGGCCAGCAGGAGCACCGGGAGCACGGTGTCCGACATGGCGAACTGGGAGTAGAAGACCACCGGCGGCACCAGCGCCACGGCGGTGCCCACCAGGTAGGAGTGCGGCCGGGACAGGCCCAGCCGGCGCGCCGCCACCACGGCCAGCGGGAACACCAGCGCGTTGAGCACCGCGTTGATGCCCATGACCAGGTGGTACGCCATGGCCGGGCTGTCGGCGATCCGCAGCGCCGGCGATATCAGCAGCGGGTACCCGCCGGGGATCACCACCCCGACCGGCAGCTCGGTGGCCGACCGGCCGGCCAGCACCCGCGCGATCACCAGGTAGGAGTCCTCGTCGGCGTGCACCGACGGGAAGTAGTTGTGGATCGACAGCACCAGGCGGAACACCACCTGCCCGCCGTACCCGAGCAGCAGGGCCACCGGCCAGAACCAGCGGTGGGCGGCGAGCGCCCGCAGCCGGGCCGGCACGACCGGGGTGTCGGGCGCGTTCGTGCCGCCGTCCTCACCCCGGTCCGGACCGTCGGACGTGTGGGCAGAGTCGATCAGCGGCTGCACCGGGACACTTCCCTACTTGTATGAGTTTGACGATCTCGTCGTGACCGGCTCCGGGCGGCGCGCCTCGATTCCCGCCACCACTCGTCGAAGCGCATCGGCAGTGTGCCACGCGGCGATCTGCCGGAGCCAACGCGCTCCGCCCTCGTGGACGACAACGTCCTACTGGGGCAGGGTGGTTCGGCCCCTGATGATCCCGTGCCCGGGGTGCTGGCAGAATCGCGGTGTCCGGCACCGAAACCACACACCGCCTCCGTACCGAATCGCTGCGGAAGGCAGAAGGACCGAACAGTGACGACGAGCGTGCAGCCCGCCTCCACCCCGGGCATGCAACAGGGCATACCGTCCAGCCGAACAAGACGGGCAGCCCTGCGCCGCCCCGCAGTCCTCTGGGCCGCGGAGATCCTGACCGCGGTCACGGCGGCCCTGCTCATGACGGGCCTGGCGACGTCCGTCCAGCTCAACCCCATGTCGCGGATCGGCCAGGTCAGCGGCCTCGCCGCGCTGCAGCTCCGGCTCCTGCTGCTGCTCGGTGTCATCGTCGTGGTCCTGGTGCCGGCGATGCGCCGCTGGGCGGACGTCCCGGTCCGGTTCGCCGCCGCCGCGGTCGCGGGCCTGTCCTCCGGCGTCCTGGCGGCCGGCGTCTCGCTCGCGCTGCGCGGCACCGACTGGCCGCTGTACGCCCAGTCGGGTGACTCCGGCAACCTCCAGGCCTGGGTCAGCGCCCTGATGGACGGCAAGCCCCTCGACGGCGCCTACCCGCCGATGTTCCCGCACATCGTCGCCTTCGTCGCCGAGCACCTCACCCACGGCGAGATCGGCCACGCGCTCAAGCTCGTCGACCTGGTGTTCGTCGCGCTGCTGGGCCCGCTCGCCTACCTGTCCTGGCGGCTGCTGCTGCCCCCGCTCTGGGCGCTCGGGATCGGCGTCACCGCCGCGCTGCCGATGGCGCAGCCGTACAAGCCGTACACCACCTTCGTGCTCGTCGCCTTCGTCCCCGTGCTGGCGAAGCTGATGCAGCTCCTGCAGCGCGCCCCGGAACTCCCGCGCCGCACCGTCGCCGTCCGCGGCGCCGTGCTCGGCCTCGGCATCGCGCTGCTGTTCAACCTCTACTCCGGCTGGTTCGTGTGGTCCGCCGTCGGAGTGGTGGTGCTCACCGTGGCGCTGCTGCTGCGTGCCCGTCGCACCGGCGGGACCCCCGGCCTGCTCAACGCCCTGACCGCGATCGGTGCCGCGTCCGGGGTCTTCCTGGCCGCCTCCTCCCTCTACCTGGTCCGGCTGCTCGGGTCCGCCGGAAGCACGGTCGACCGCTACTGCTACTTCGACACCTACACCGAGCCGACCTACTTCGCGATGTGGCGCGACGACCTTCCCGGCACCGACGGCCAGAGCACCTGGCCGCTGCCCGGCGAGCTCGGCGGGGTCGGTCTCTTCACGATCCTGCTGCTGGTCGGCCTGGGCGTGGCGCTGGCCCTCGGGATCGGCCGGGCCGCCGTCCTGACCGCCGCCGCCTGCTCGGCGAGCGCCCTGCTGATGCGCTACTGGTACGCCTCCCACATGGAGCGCGACCAGGCCGTCATGCTCTACCCGCGCACCAGCGCGCAGCTGCTCTACTGCCTGCTGGTCCTGGTCGGCCTGGCGTGCTACCTGATCGCCCGCCGCCGTCGGAGCGCCGTTTCGGCCGCCGCCGAGACGGCCGAGGAGACCGGCCGCCGGCTCCCGCTGGGCCTCAACCCGCGCGCCGTGGCCATCGGCGCCATCTGCGCGCTGGGCCTGCTCTTCGGCATGGCGGGCTCCGCCACCGCCAGCAAGTACATGCCCGACCCGCACGAGGGCACCGGCATGCTGGCCTGGATCTCGCAGACCACCGCCGACACCAAGGGGCACTGCTCCCCCTACGCGCCCAAGTGCAACGAGGCCCCGGGGCTCCTGAACCCGTCGGACCCGAAGGTCGACCTCGGGAAGCTGATCTGCCCGAAGGTCAACCCGTACCCGCGCAAGGGTGAACTGCTCCCCGGATTCTCCGCGGACCTGCCCGAGTGACCCTCACCCGACCCTGATACGGCACTGGGCCGGTAGTCCGATCGGACTACCGGCCCAGTGCCGTATCAGGACTCGCGTGGCGTCAGTGCCGCTCTCCGCCGGTCAGCGCGTGGCGGACCAGCACCTTGGCGCCGGCCCGCTGGCCGCGCTTCAGCGCGCCCGGCAGCATGGTCAGCGCGTGCAGCCGGGAGGCGCTGCGGAACCGGGCCGCACGGGCGGCCTTCGGCCAGCCGCGGGCGTCCATCCGCTCGGCCACCGCGTTGAAGTACCGCTCCGCCTCGGTGAACCGGGTGCCGGAGAAGGCCTGCACCGAGGACTCGCTGACGGCGTGCCGGCGGTACTGGAAGACGACGGTGGTGTTGTCCACCATCATCTGCTCGCCCCGCTCCAGCAGGTCGACGACCAGGGCCAGGTCCTGGATCACCGAGTACTCGTCACGGAAGTTGACCGCGCGCAGCGCCTCGCCCCGCCAGCAGATCGACGGGAAGTAGAGCCAGTTGCCGCGCAGCACGCTCGCGGCCAGCTCCTCGCCGCCCATCAGCCGCCGGCCCTTGACGGTCGGCGCGTAGATCTTGTCCTTGACGTTGTCCGCCAGGCCGGAACGGCTGACCTCGCCGTTGCCGTCGATGACCTCGACGCCCGGCTGGACCATGCCCAGGTCCGGGTTGGCCTTGAGGACCGAGCGGACGGTCTCCAGGTAGTGCGGGTGCAACAGGTCGTCGCAGCCCATGATGACCACGTGGTCGGCCGTGGACAGCTCCACGCACTTCTGGAAGTTCTTGGTGATGCCCAGGTTCTGCTCGTTGCGCAGGTACGTCACCCGGTCGTCGCCGAGCGAGGCGAACCAGCCCGGGACGTCCGGCTCCTTGCCGTCGTCGATGACGGTCAGCCGGAAGTCCCGGTCGGTCTGCGCGAGGATGCTCCGCACCGCGGCCTGCATCAGCGCCACGTCGCCGTAGTACGGCAGCATGAACTCGAAGGTCGCCACGGGCTCAGGCCTTGCTGCGGTCGACCGGCGCCGAGACCGGCAGGTCCAGGTCGAAGCGCTCCTCGTTCAGGCGGGCGCCCTCGTTGATCGCCACGGTGCGCGCCAGGTCGGTGAGCTTCTTCTCCAGCGAGCGGAAGCGCAGGAAGGTGTTCAGGGTCAGGAAGCCCATCCCCAGCACCATCACGTACAGCACCAGGTCGGTGCCGCGGCCGACGCCGAGCTGGTGGGCCAGCCAGGTCACGTCGGTGGGACGCAGCACCGCGTAGATGTTCACCAGCACGAAGACCGAGAACGCGATGCGCTTCCAGGCGCGGGTGTTGGCACGGTCCCAACGCCGGATGAACATGAAGGCGAGAGAGACCGAGCCGAGAATGAGAACCAGCTGGATCCAGAAGAATTTCATCGGCGGCTACGCTCCCGCAGCGAGATGTCGAAGATGATGTTGACGCCGTTGATCAGGGACTGACCCTTGGCGCGTGAGTAGTCGGTGTACAGGATGTCCACCGGGAGTTCGGCGACCCGGAGGTCCGAGCCGGCGAGGTAGCTGACGATCTCCGACGCGTGCGCCATGCCGTTCATGGTGATCCGCAGCCGACCGGCGGCCTCGCGGTTGAGCACGCGCAGGCCGTTGTGGGCGTCGGTCAGCTTGAGCTTGCGAGCGGTCGGGCTGACGGTCGCCGCGGTCCGCAGGACGACCCGCTTGATCCACGGCACCTGCCCGTTCTGCTCGATGAAGCGCGAGCCGAGGACGACGTCCACGTCGCCCTCCCGCAGCAGGGCGACCATCTTCTCGACGTCGGCGGTCTGGTGCTGGCCGTCGGCGTCGAAGGTGGCGAAGTACTTGGCACCGGGCTGGGCCAGGGCGTAGGCGAGGCCGGTCTGGAGGGCGGCACCCTGGCCGAGGTTGACCGGGTGGCGCACCAGGTGCGCGCCCGTCTCCATGATGTGCTTGGCCGAGTCGTCGCCGCTGCCGTCATCGACCACCACGATGTTCGGGAACGTCTTTCGCGCCCCCTCCACAACGTCGGCGATCACCTGGCCCTCGTTGTAGGCCGGGATCACCAGCCAAACATCGTCGTACTGGGACACGGAGGCTCCATCAATGGGGTCTGGCCCGCGCTGCTGCGCGGCGATCTGAAGATGAGGGGCGGACACGGTCACTCACCGGCCGTCCGGCTGCTCAACACCGCGGCGTTCGAGTCCCCCGGCTGCTGGACGAGGCCTGCGGAATTCGTCGCCGAACGGGCGAAACTCTGCCTCAGGACCGCCAGCATACCGAGGACCGTGGCCACGGAACCCGCGGTGTACGCGAGGATCACGCGGGTGGACACGTCGCCGGGCAGGAAGGTCACCCCGGCGAGGACCACGGTGCCGACCGCCCAGCAGAGCAGCTGAAGGTTGTGACGCTTGAATACCATCAGCGCCTGGCCGAGCACCATCGCGAACATGTACGCCACGGTTCCGGCGGACAACCAGAAGAAGTCGAGGCAGCCGAGCACCGGCTTGGCGCCGAACAGCACCTGGATCAGCCACGGGCCGAGGGCGACCGCCGGGATCCCGCCGAGCAGGCCGAGCGCGCCCACCACGGCGCCGATCTTCTTGAGCATCCCGGTGAACGCGGCCCGGTCCCCGACCGCGATCGCGGCGGAGAGGCCGTTCAGCAGCGAGGCCTGGAGCGAACCGAAGACGAACAGCGGCACCCGGGCCAGCACCAGCGCGTTGAGCAGGGCGGCGATCAGCGCGGAGTCGGACGGCGCGAGCAGCTTGGTGCTCACCACGGCCGCGTTCACCACGACCTGCGAAAGCAGCGTCGAGCAGATCAACAGGCCGAGGCCGGAGCAGAGTTCGGACCAGCCGATCTGCTCGCCGGGCTTCACCGCGCGCAGCAGCGGCGGCAGCGTGACGATCGCGGCCAGGATCGGCGCGACGGCCAGGATCAGGCTGAACGCGAGCGCCGAGTGCACCCCGGCCACGCCGCAGGCGAAGGCCAGGCCGATCCGCAGGCCGCCGTCCAGGCCGAGCTGGGTGCCGTACGCGCCGAAGCGGCCGAGGCCGGCCAGCACGCCGCGGGTGAGGTAGCAGACGGCCATGCCGGTGAAGGCGCCGCCGAGGGCCAGCACCAGCGAGCGGTCCCCGTGGAACATCGCCCGGGCGATCGGGCCGGAGGCGGCGCCGAGGACGGCCAGGGTCGCCGCGAGGATCCCGCCGGTGAGCAGGGTCGCCCGGCGCAGTACCGGCGCGGCACCGTGGCCGAGCGCCGCCCGCGCCGCGACGATCCGGGTGAGCTCCTGCTCGATCGGGAAGAAGACGCCGATGCCCACCGACATCACGATCGTCCACAGCAGCGAGACGTTCGCCATGTCGTCGACGGACAGGCTGTGGCCCGCCACCCCGAGGTGGATGTAGGAGGCGGCGCCCAATACGACGGTGCCGCCGGCCACCGCCAGGGTTCCCGGCGGTAGCGCGGCAGCCACCTTCGTCAGTGCGTTCTTCACTGAGGTCTGTCGCTCTCCGTGGTCCGGGCCGTGGCGGCCAGTTCGGCGAAGACGGGCCGGGCCAGGGCCTCGGCCAGCATGGCCCGCCACTCGGGCAGCGGAGCCAGCCCGGCGGCGGCCCAGCGGTCGTGCGCCAGGACGCTGAAGGCCGGACGGGCGGCCGGGCGGACGAAGGCCTCCGACGTGGTCGGGCGGATCCGCTCCGGGTCCAGCCCGCTCAGCGCGTAGCTCTCGCGGGCCAGCCCGCACCAGGTGGTGCGGCCGCTCGCGGTGCCGTGGTAGATCCCGGCCGGGGCCTGCCCGGCGAGCGCGGCCCGGCCGAGCTCGACCAGGCGGCCGGCCAGCGCGTACGACCAGGTCGGCTGGCCGTGCTGGTCGTCCACCACGTCCAGGGTGTCCCGCTGGGCGGCGAGCTTGAGCATGGTGGCCACGAAGTTCGGGCCGTGCTCGCCGTACAGCCAGGCGGTGCGCACCACGTAGCCGTGCTCGGGGAGCAGTTCGGCGACCGCCTGCTCCCCCACCAGCTTGCTGCGGCCGTACGCGTTCACCGGCGCGGTCGGGGCGTCCTCCGGGCAGGGCTCGGTGGCGTCACCCGGAAGGACGTAGTCGGTGGAGACGTGCAGCAGCCGCGCGCCGGCCTTGGCGCACGCCGCGGCGAGGAGGCGCACGCCGGTGCCGTTGACGGCGGTGGCGGCGTCCTCCTCCGTCTCCGCGGCGTCGACGTTCGTCCAGGCGGCGCAGTTGACCACGATGTCGTGGCCCTCGACGGCGGCCTGGACGGCCGCCGCGTCGGTGATGTCGAGGTCCGCCCGGCGCAGCGCGGTGACCTCGGCGGCCCCGTCGGCGCCCAGCACCGACAGCAGGTCCTGCCCGAGCATCCCGGCCGCGCCGGTGACCAGCCAGCGCACGGGCGCGGCGGCGTTCGCGGTCACTTGGCCAGGGCCGCCTTCTGCTTCAGCGGCTCCCACCAGGCGCGGTTCTCGCGGTACCAGGCGATGGTCGCGGCGAGGCCGTCCTCGAAGCGGACCTGCGGCTCGTAGCCGAGCTCCTCGCGGATCTTGCTGATGTCGATGGAGTAGCGGAGGTCGTGGCCCTTGCGGTCCTCGACGTGCTCGACCATGTCCCAGCCGGCGCCCGCGGCCTCGAGCAGCAGGCCGGTCAGCTCCTTGTTGGTGGCCTCGGTGCCGCCGCCGATGTTGTAGACCTCACCGGCCCGGCCGCCGCGCATGACCAGCTCGATGCCCCGGCAGTGGTCCGAGACGTGCAGCCAGTCGCGGACGTTGCCACCGTCGCCGTACAGCGGCACCTTCTTGCCGTCGATCAGGTTGGTGGTGAACAGCGGGATGACCTTCTCCGGGAACTGGTAGTGCCCGTAGTTGTTGGAGCAGCGGGTCACCACGACGTCCATGCCGTGGGTGCGGTGGTAGGCCAGCGCCAGCAGGTCGGAGGAGGCCTTCGAGGCGGAGTACGGGGAGTTCGGCTCCAGCGGCCAGGTCTCGGTCCAGGAGCCCTCGTTGATCGAGCCGTACACCTCGTCGGTGGAGATGTGCACGAAGCGGCCGACGCCGTGCTTGCGGGCCGCGTCGAGCAGCACCTGGGTGCCCACGACGTTGGTCAGCACGAACGGGCCCGCACCGGCGATCGAGCGGTCCACGTGGGACTCGGCGGCGAAGTGCACCACCACGTCGTGACCCGGCATGACCTGGTCGACGGCGTCCACATCGCAGATGTCGCCCTGGACGAAGGTGTAGCCCTGGTGCCCGGCCACCGGGGCCAGGTTCTCCAGGACACCCGAGTAGGTGAGCTTGTCAAAGACCGTGATCCGGGCATTCTCGTCAGCCCCGAGGAGCTGACGGACGAACTCCGAACCGATGAATCCGGCGCCGCCGGTCACGAGGATGCGCATAATGCGCGTAGTCTACCGCCGCCCGAACACCCTCCCGACCCGGCCCCTCCCGCGTTCACCGATCTCGAATAAGGTGCACCCATGCGTGGAATCCTCCTGGCCGGCGGCACCGGCTCGCGGCTGTGGCCGCTGACCCGTGCGGTGTCGAAGCAGCTCCTCCCGGTCTTCGACAAGCCGATGATCTACTACCCCCTCTCGACCCTCGTGATGGCCGGGATAAGCGAAATCCTGATCATCACCACCCCGAACGACCGGGACCAGTTCGAACGGCTGCTGGGCGACGGTTCCCAGTTCGGCCTGAAGCTCCAGTACGCCGTCCAGGAGAAGCCCGAGGGCATCGCCCAGGCCTTCGTGCTCGGCGCGGACTTCATCGGTGACGAGCCGGTGGCCCTGATCCTCGGCGACAACATCTTCCACGGCAGCGGCCTGGGCACCCGGCTCACCGAGCACTCGGACATCAAGGGCGGCCGGGTCTTCGCCTACCCGGTGGCCGACCCGACCGCGTACGGCGTGGTCGAGTTCGACGAGAGCGGCCAGGTCCTCTCCATCGAGGAGAAGCCGACCGAGCCCAAGTCCCGTTACGCCGTTCCGGGCCTGTACTTCTACGACAACCGGGTGGTCGAGATCGCCCGCAACCTGCAGCCGAGCGCCCGCGGCGAGCTGGAGATCACCGCCGTCAACGACGCCTACCTGCAGACCGGCGACCTGCACGTGACGATCCTCGACCGCGGCACCGCCTGGCTGGACACCGGCACGTTCGTGTCGATGGTCCAGGCCTCGGAGTTCGTCCGGGTCATCGAGGAGCGCCAGGGCTTCAAGATCGGCTGCATCGAGGAGGCCGTCTGGCGGGCCGGCCTGATCGACGACGCCCAGCTGCGCGAGCTCGCCGAGCCGCTGCTGAAGAGCGGCTACGGCCAGTACCTGCTGGGCCTGCTCGAAGAGGCGGCCGCCAAGTGAAGTTCCGCGAGCTCTCCATCGAGGGCGCCTTCGAGATCACCCCGCAGGTGCACGGCGACGCCCGCGGCCACTTCACCGAGTGGTACCGCTTCGACCGGCTCGCCGAGGTCGTCGGCCACCCGCTGAACCTGGCCCAGGCCAACCTGTCGCTCTCCGCCAAGGACGTCGTCCGCGGCATCCACTTCGCCGACGTCCCGCCCGGCCAGGCCAAGTACGTGGCCTGCACCCGCGGCGCGGTGCTGGACGTCATCGTCGACCTGCGGGTCGGCTCGCCGAACTTCGGCAAGTGGGAGTTCGTCCGGCTGGACGACACCGAGCGCAAGGCCGTCTACATCCCCGAGGGCCTCGGCCACGGCTTCTGCGCCCTCACCGACGACGCCACGCTGACCTACCTCTGCTCGGCGACGTACAACCCGACCGGCGAGCACGGCGTGCACCCGCTGGACCCGGACCTCGGCATCGAGTGGCCGACCGACGCCCCGCAGCTCTCCGCCCGCGACGCGGTGGCGCCCTCCCTCTCGGAGGCCCTCGCCACCGGCCTGCTGCCGGACTACCAGGCCTGCAAGGCCTACACGGACTCGCTGAAGCAGCAGTAGCGGAGCCCGACCGGCCGAGGGGACGAGCGCAGGTGCACCCGTCCCCTCAGCCGTTCCCCCTGCCCCCCTCACAGGCCCATTCCCAGGCCGCTCCCCAGCCGGCCGGATCGGACGGACCATGACCCACCCCGCGGGACCCTCACACGGCATACGTGGGGGCGTCGACACCCGACGCCCCGCGTGGCTGAGGGGAGGCAGTCTGTCCGGCCGCGTGAACAGCTTCGGCGCGATCCGGACGACCCTCGCGGTAGCCGTCGTCTACTCCCACGCCTACCCGCTCGGGTTCGGCCGGCCCGCTCCGCTCTCCCAGTTCAGCGGCGGCCAGATCGACCTCGGCCGGCTCTCGGTGGTCGGCTTCTTCGCGCTCTCCGGGTTCATGATCACCGGAAGTGCCATGCGCAGCACGATCGGCCGCTACTCCTGGCACCGCGCCCTGCGCATCCTGCCCGGGCTCTGGGCGTCGCTCCTGGTCTGCGTCCTGCTGGTGGCACCCGCCCTGTACTACCGGACCCACCACTCGCTCGACGGCTACTGGTCGCACTCGCACGGGCCACTGAGGTACCTGAAGGGTGCCTGGAACGCCTCGCTCTCCACCGGGTTCGACATCTCGAACGTGATCGACGACGGCGTGAAGGCCGGCACCAACCACGACCCCGGCATCAACGGCTCCCTCTGGTCGCTCGACTACGAGATGCTCTGCTACGTCATGATGGGCCTGCTGGCCGCCGGCGGCGTGCTGCTGCGCGCGAAGAAGACGGTGCCGCTGCTGACCCTGGTCGGCTGGATCCTGGTCTTCGAGGACTGGCGGACGACCCCCGGCTTCGTCAACAACCCGCACCACATGGGCTTCTACATCCATGTGCCGGTCTTCGGCCAGGTCTACACCCAGTACTTCGTCTACCTGGCGTTCGTCTTCCTGCTCGGCGCCACGGTGCAGCTGTACAAGGAGCGGATCCCGATCCACGCCGGGCTGGCGCTGCTGTCGGCCGTCGTGCTCGTCGCCAGCCTGCGCTACGGCGGGCTGTTCGCGTTCGGCTACCCGGCCTTCGCGTACCTGCTCTTCTGGCTGGCGGTCCGGCTGCCCCGGCCGTTCCAACGGATCGGCGTCAAGCGGGACCTCTCGTACGGCATCTACGTGTACGGCTTCACCGTCGAACAGGCCGTCGCCGCGCTCGGGGGCAACACGCACGGCATGAAGGTCTACCTCCTGCTGTCCCTCGGCGGGACGATCCTCCTCGCGGCGCTCTCCTGGTACCTGGTCGAGAAGCCCGCGCTGAAGGCGAAGGACTGGACGCCGCGGCCGGTGCGCGCGCTGGCCGAACGCCGGGCCCGCAAGGCCGCCCCGGTGCCGGCCGAGCCGGCCGCGGAGCCGGTCGCCGCGCCCTGACGACCGTACGACGCCAGGCCCCCGGTGGCCCGGTTCGTCCCCCTCAACGGGTCCTGAAGACCCACACCTTGAGGAGGACGAACCGGGCCACCGTCGCGAGGCCGTTGGCCACGATCAGGCCGGCCACCTCGACCACCCGCGAGGCGTGCGGCGCGAGCAGGGCCAGCAGGGCGAGCGCGCCGCTGCTCAGGCCCAGGCCGATCAGGAAGGCGACGGCGCCCTGGAGCTGGTGGCGCACCGCGCCCTCCGAGCCGGTGATGCCGAAGGTGAAGCGCCGGTTGGCGGCGGTGTTGGCGACCGCGCTCACCGCCAGGGCGATCAGGTTGGCCGCCTGCTGGTCGACGACCTGGCGGGCCACCACGTACAGGCCGAGGTAGAAGAGCGTGCTGAGCACGCCGATGACCAGGAACGACGGCAACTGCCGCTTGGCGGTGCCGGCCGGTGCGGCGGCCCGGCCGTCGGGGGCCGGCGCCGGCGCGTTGTCGGTGGAGACCATGGGTTGCCCACTGCTTCGTTCGTCGGGTCAGGAGAGCTCGTACACGGCCACCCGGCCGTTGTCGAACACCTGCTTGGCGAGGTTCCTGAGCTGCGGCGACTCCTCGCCCGCCTTCCGCTGGACCACCAGGTAGCGGACCTTGTGATCGCGGTGCAGCCGCTTCAGGATGTCCGGCGTCGGCGCGTAGAACGCGGCCTCGTTGAGCTGGAACAGCTCGGTGTCCCAGAACGGCGAGCCGGAGGCCGACGCCCCGTTCGCGGTGGCCATCAGCCTCGGCGCGTAGGCCCAGCCCTCGATCAGGACCGAGCGCTCCGAGTAGCCGCTGAGCCAGTGCGAACGGTAGTTGGCGCACGGCAGGCCGTCCGCGTAGTCCTCGTACTGCCAGCAGTGGCTGTTCGTCGCCAGGATGTCCGAGGGCTCGCTGTGCGAGCGGATCCAGCGGGCGGCGTTCACCTGGCTCGCCGGCATCACCCAGCTGCCGTCCCACATCATCTCCTGGGCCTGGACGGCGTCGAGGGCCAGGCCAGGGGTGCCGAGTGTCAGTCCGGCGGTCAGCAGGACGACCCCGCCCCGGCGCCGCAGGCCGCGCGCCCCCCGGGAGAGCAGCCGCCAGAGCAGCCCCAGGAGGAGCGCCAGCACCGCGAACGCGGCCGCCACGCTCAGCGCCGGCAGCAGCGGCGTGTACGGCTCGGTGCCGGTGCCGTCGCCGGTGTGCTCGTGGAGGAAGGTCTCCCAGGTCGCCGAGTACCGGTACGAGAGCCAGGTGAGCAGCCCGGTCAGGGCCACCGCGCCGACGGCCAGGGCGGCCTTGCCGGCCCTGGGCAGCCTGGCCCGCTCGAAGGCCTCGCAGTACCCCCAGGCGGACAGCACCGCCCCGAAGGGCATCGCGGAGATGGTGAAGTAGCTGGCGTTGTAGCCGTTGACCACCAGGTAGGCCGCCGGTCCGGCCACCGCCGCGCCGAGCAGGAACCACTGCGCCGGCTCCAGCCGGAGCCGGCGGCGCCACAGCAGCGGCACCGCGCCCAGGAGCTTGATCTGGTGGTTCAGGAGGAAGGCGATCAGGACGGCCACGACCAGGCCGCTCTGGGCCAGCACCGGCCGGCCCTCCAGGGGTTCGGCCCAGTACTTCTGGATGTTGCCGAAGGGGATGACCTCCAGGCCGTAGCTCTCGAAGTCGAAGATCACCGCCGTCGCGAAGAGCTGCGCTCCCGCGATGGCCCCGCCCAGCCCGACGACCGTCCAGGGGATGCACCTGCTCCTGATCACGACCGCCAGACCGGCGACGGCCAGACCCGCGAGGGCCACCGGGAGGGTGCTCGCCTTGGCCGCGCTGGAGGCGGTCGCGAACATCGCCGTCAGGACGAAGACGCCCCGCCCGAACTGCGGTGCCCGGAACGGCCCGTCCTCGCCGCCCGGACCGCCGACCCGGCGGAGCCCGTCGGCGACCACGCCGACCAGCGCGATCAGCAGCGGCTGGCTGTACGTCAGCGACATGCTCGACCAGGACATCAGCCGGACGGCCGGCGCACCGAAGGTCCAGCTCATCACGGTGTTCGGGTAGACCGCGGTGAACTCCCCGACCGCGAAGAGCAGCAGCGCGGCCAGCGGTCCCGCCCACGCCCGGCCGGTGACCCGCTGGGCCACCACGGTCATGATCAGCACACCGAGCGCGGCGAACGCGGGGACGAGCAGCCTGGTCTCGACCACCGGCAGGTCGATGTGGCCGACCATGTCGGTCATCGCCATGTGCGCGAACGTGAACCAGTGGTAGTGGAGCGGCTCCCCCGCCACCTGCGGCACGGTCAGCGGCACGTGCTGCTTGGCATCGGCCGCCAGCGACAGCATGTACGGCATGTCGCCGAACAGCCGGGACCGCTCGTCCGTCGCCAGGACCGGGAACTTCGACAGGAAGACCTGGTAGTAGTACAGGCTGGTCAGGCCCACCACCGCGGCCGTCGACCAGGAACAGCCCGGGGACAGCCGCCGGTAGCCACTGGGGCGCCAGTGCCGGCGCAGGCCGGGGACGAGCGCGAACGGGACGACCACCGCGAGCGGCCAGCCGACGGCCACCGACTGCAGGCCGGCGCGGACGAGGACCGCCCACGCCGCCAGTTCCAGCACCAGCCCGGTCACCGCGCCGAAGACGAGGTCCTCCAGCAGGGTGTGCGGACGCCTGCGCAGGGCCCGGAAGACCAGGGTGCCCGGGAGCACCACGCCCCAGCCCGCGTAGAAGGTGTACCGGGCGATGTCGCCGACCCTGGTGTCCGCGGCCAGCAGCAGCCCCACCAGGAGCAGGTAGGCCGAGACGGCGGGCAGGAAGCGCCAGAGGGCGTGCGCCCGGGAGCCCCCGTCCGTCGCGCCGCCGGACAGCCCGCCGGACGGCGCCGGGACCCCCGGACGTCCTCCGGTGGCCGGGGCGGCTCCGGTCGCGGTGCTGTTCGTATGCATGGTGTCCGTTCTCTCGTCCGAGCTCACAGCTCGCAGCACGGCAGCCTGGCGGAGGCCGGCCGCGGTCCGTCGACCGGCGGCGGAACGACTCCGGGTCAGCCCGTGTAGGAGGCGCTGCGACGAGCCGTCGCGGGGTCGGGCCCGTCCGCCGAGTCGTAGCCGACGAAGTACGCCGGCCTGGCCTGGGCCGCCGAGTAGATGCGCCCGACATACTCACCCAGCAGACCCATGCAGACGAGCTGGACGGCGCCGAGGAACAGCATGCCCATGAACAGCGAGGACCAGCCGGGGACGGTCTTGTCGAGCGCGTACGCGACCACGGTGTAGACACCGAGGGCGAAGCAGACCAGGAAGCTCAGCAGGCCGAGCCAGGTGGCGAGCCGCAGCGGGCTCGCCGAGAAGTTGGTGACGCTGTCGACGGCCAGGCGGACCATCTTGGACAGCGGGTAGTGGGTCGAACCGGCGACCCGTTCCTCGCGCACGTAGACGACCTCGCCGCTCGGGAAGCCGAGCCACGGCACCAGCAGCCGGTAGACCGGCTGGTGCTCGGGCATCGCCTTGAGCGCGTCCACCGCGGCACGGCTGAGCAGGCGGAAGTCGCCCGCCTGGTTCGGCATCTTCTTGCCGACGAGCTTGCGCATCAGCCAGTAGTAGCCGCCGGCGGTGCGGCGCTTGAAGACCGTGTCGGTGCCGCGGTCGCCGCGCACGCCGTAGACCACGTCGAGGCCCTGCTCGCGCGCGAGCGAGAGCATCTCGGGGATCTTCTCCGGCGGGTCCTGGAGGTCGGCGTCGATGGAGACGACGTAGTCGCCGAAGGCGCGGTGGATGCCGGCCGTGAGCGCGGCCTGGTGCCCGGAGTTGCGGGCGAAGCGGACGATGCGGAACTCCGGCCAGTCCTGGCGGATCTTCTGCATCAGCACCGGGGTGGCGTCCGTGCTGCCGTCGTCGATGCCGACCACTTCGTACGTGATCCCCAACCCGTCGAGGATCGGGCGCAGGCGGTGCACGGTCAGCGGCAGCGCCTCCTGCTCGTTGTAGATCGGCATGACGACCGACAAGAGCGGCGCCGGCTCGCCGGCCGACCCGACTCCCTGATCTCCTGCGTTGAGCATCCTTCTTCGCCTGTCCCCATGTGATCCGAAAGCGGTTGGGAGGCTTGGACCGCCGAGTCGACCCCACCGGCCGGAACCTTCTCCCTCCGCACCCGGAGCATCGCGGACGGCGGCGAGGGAGAGCCAATGAGCGGCAGGATAGCAGTCTGCTCTGAGCACACTCTCAACGGACCTGTTACCTGATCGCCGTCGATTCGATATCCCGACACGCCGAAGGGCCCCGCTCACTCGGAGTGCGCGGGGCCCTTCGGACCGAGCCTGTACGAGGCAGGCAGGTCAGAGCATCAGACTACTTGATGATCTTGGTGACCTGGCCGGCGCCGACGGTGCGGCCACCCTCACGGATGGCGAACTTCAGGCCCTCCTCCATGGCGATGGGCTGGATCAGCGCAACGGTCATGGCGGTGTTGTCGCCCGGCATGACCATCTCGGTGCCCTCGGGGAGGGTCACGACGCCGGTCACGTCCGTGGTACGGAAGTAGAACTGCGGGCGGTAGTTGTTGAAGAACGGGGTGTGGCGGCCACCCTCGTCCTTCGACAGGATGTAGGCCTGGGCCTCGAAGTCGGTGTGCGGGGTAACCGAACCCGGCTTGATGATGACCTGGCCGCGCTCGACGTCCTCGCGCTTGATGCCACGGAGCAGCAGACCGACGTTCTCACCGGCCTGGCCCTCGTCGAGCAGCTTGCGGAACATCTCGATGCCGGTGACCGTGGTGGTGGTCTTGGTCTCCTTGATGCCGATGATGTCGACAGTCTCGTTGACCTTGAGGATACCGCGCTCGATACGACCGGTGACGACGGTGCCACGACCGGTGATCGTGAAGACGTCCTCGATCGGCATCAGGAACGGCTGGTCCACGGCGCGGGCCGGGGTCGGGATGGCCTCGTCGACGGCGTGCATCAGGCCGAGGAGCTTCTCGCCCCACTCCTTGTCGCCCTCCAGCGCCTTCAGCGCGGAGACGCGGACGACCGGCAGGTCGTCGCCCGGGAACTCGTACTCGGAGAGCAGCTCGCGGACCTCGAGCTCGACGAGCTCCAGGATCTCCTCGTCGTCCACCATGTCGGCCTTGTTCAGGGCGACGACGATGTACGGAACGCCGACCTGGCGGGCCAGGAGGACGTGCTCCTTGGTCTGCGGCATCGGGCCGTCGGTGGCGGCGACCACGAGGATGGCGCCGTCCATCTGGGCGGCACCGGTGATCATGTTCTTGATGTAGTCGGCGTGACCCGGGCAGTCGACGTGGGCGTAGTGGCGCGCCTCGGTCTGGTACTCGACGTGCGCGATCGAGATGGTGATACCGCGCTGACGCTCCTCCGGGGCCTTGTCGATCTGGTCGAACGGCGTGAAGGGGTTGATCTCCGGGTACGCGTCGTGCAGCACCTTGGTGATGGCCGCGGTCAGCGTGGTCTTGCCGTGGTCGATGTGACCGATGGTGCCGATGTTGACGTGGGGCTTCGTCCGCTCGAACTTCGCCTTCGCCACTGAGTCCTCCTGAGGACAGTTCCTGTACGCCGTGCTGACGCCAGTTGGTCTGAAATCGGTTTTGGTGCGGGTTGTCCGGAGGACATCCCGTGCCGTCCCGCTGCTGGGGGGGCCGGAGGCCCCGGGAGGATCCGACCGGATCCTCCCGGGTTGCCTCCTAATAGCCTAAGGCTTCGTAATCGTCCCGATTATCGGGACGTCACTCGCCCTTGGCCTTGGCGATGATGTCGTCCGCCACGTTCTTCGGAACCTCGGCGTACGAGTCGAACTGCATCGAGTAGCTCGCGCGACCAGAGGTCTTGCTGCGCAGGTCACCGACGTAGCCGAACATCTCGGAGAGGGGCACCAGCGCCGAGACGACGCGGGCACCGTGACGCTCGTCCATGGACCGGATCTGGCCACGACGAGAGTTGATGTCGCCGATCACGTCGCCCATGTAGTCCTCGGGCGTGGTGACCTCGACGGCCATCATCGGCTCGAGAAGGACCGGCTTGGCCTTCTTCGCGCCTTCCTTGAAGGCCATCGAACCGGCGATCTTGAACGCGAGCTCGGAGGAGTCGACGTCGTGGGCCTGGCCGTCGAGCAGGCTCACGCGGACACCCTGCAGCGGGTAGCCGGCGAGGATGCCGAACTCCATGGCCTCCTGGCAACCGGCGTCGACCGACGGGATGTACTCCCGCGGAACGCGGCCACCGGTGACCTTGTTGACGAACTCGTAGCCCTCGGCCTGCTCGAGCGGCTCGATCGCGATCTGCACCTTGGCGAACTGACCGGAACCACCGGTCTGCTTCTTGTGGGTGTAGTCGATGCGCTCGACCGCCTGGCGGATGGTCTCGCGGTACGCGACCTGCGGCTTGCCGACGTTGGCCTCGACCTTGAACTCACGGCGCATACGGTCGACCAGCACCTCGAGGTGCAGCTCGCCCATACCCGCGATGATGGTCTGGCCGGTCTCCTCGTCCGTGTTGACCTGGAAGGACGGGTCCTCCTCGGCGAGACGCTGGATGGCGACACCCAGCTTCTCCTGGTCACCCTTGGACTTGGGCTCGATCGCGACGCGGATGACCGGGGCCGGGAAGTCCATGGACTCCAGGATGACCGGGTTCTTCTCGTCGGACAGCGTCTCACCGGTGGTGGTCTGCTTCAGGCCCATGACGGCGATGATGTCGCCGGCGCCCACCGAGTCGATCTCCTCACGCTTGTTCGCGTGCATGCGGTAGATCTTGCCGATGCGCTCCTTCTTGCCCTTGACGGCGTTCAGCACCGAGGTGCCGGACTCCAGGCGGCCCGAGTAGACCCGGACGAAGGTGAGCTTGCCGAGGTGCGGGTCCGACATGATCTTGAACGCGAGCGCGGCGAGCGGCTCGTCGTCCGAGGCCTTGCGGGAGATCTTGACGGTGTCGTCGCCCGGCTTGGTGCCCTCGATGGACTCGATGTCCAGCGGGGACGGCAGGTACTTGACGACCGCGTCGAGCAGGGGCTGAACGCCCTTGTTCTTGAAGGCGGTACCGCAGAAGATCGGGGTGAAGTCCGAGTTCAGGGTGCCCTTGCGGATCGCGTCCTGCAGCAGCTCGACCGGGATCTCCTCGCCCTCGAGGGCGAGCTCCATGATCTCGTCGCTGACGTTCGAGACCGTGTCGATGAGCGCCTCGCGGTACTCCTCGGCCTGCTCCTGCAGGTCGGCCGGGATGTCGACGACGTCGTACATCTCGCCCTTGGCGGCCTCGGCGGACCAGACCAGCGCCTTCATGCGGACCAGGTCGACAACGCCCTGGAAGTCCGACTCGGCACCGATCGGGAGCTGCATGACCAGCGGGGTGGCGCCGAGGCGGTCCACGATGGTCTGCACGCAGAAGAAGAAGTTCGCGCCCGTGCGGTCCAGCTTGTTGATGAAGCAGATGCGCGGAACGCCGTAGCGGTCAGCCTGCCGCCACACGGTCTCGGACTGGGGCTCGACACCGGCGACACCGTCGAACACCGTCACGGCACCATCGAGGACGCGCAGCGAACGCTCCACCTCGACGGTGAAGTCGACGTGACCCGGGGTGTCGATGATGTTGATGGTGTTGTCGACGTCGTCGACCGTCCAGTGACAGGTCGTCGCGGCCGACGTGATCGTGATGCCGCGCTCCTGCTCCTGCTCCATCCAGTCCATGGTGGCAGCGCCATCGTGGACCTCACCGATCTTGTACGAGACACCGGTGTAGAACAGGATCCGCTCGGTGGTGGTGGTCTTGCCCGCGTCGATGTGCGCCATGATCCCGATGTTGCGGACCCTGGCGAGGTCAAGGGAGGTTGCAGCCATGGTGGCTCGTTCTCTCTCTGTCTAGTGACGGGGTACGGACTACCAGCGGTAGTGCGCGAAGGCCTTGTTGGACTCGGCCATCTTGTGGGTGTCCTCGCGACGCTTCACGGAAGCGCCCAGGCCGTTGCTGGCGTCGAGGATCTCGTTCATCAGGCGCTCGGTCATGGTCTTCTCGCGACGGGCGCGGGAGTAACCGACCATCCAGCGCAGCGCCAGGGTGCTGGCGCGGCCCGGACGGACCTCGACCGGAACCTGGTAGGTCGCGCCACCGACACGGCGGGACTTGACCTCGAGGGCCGGCTTGACGTTCTCCAGCGCGCGCTTCAGCGTCACGACCGGGTCCGAGCCGGTCTTCTCACGGACGCCCTCGAGGGCGCCGTAGACGATCCGCTCGGCGGTGGAGCGCTTGCCGTGCAGCAGGATCTTGTTGACCAGCTGGGTGACGACCGGGGAGCCGTAAACCGGGTCGATGATGACCGGGCGCTTCGGGGCGGGGCCCTTACGAGGCATTCTTACTTCTCCTTCTTGGCGCCGTAGCGGCTGCGAGCCTGCTTGCGGTTCTTGACACCCTGGGTGTCGAGCGAACCGCGGATGATCTTGTAGCGGACACCAGGAAGGTCCTTCACACGACCACCGCGCACCAGCACGATGGAGTGCTCCTGCAGGTTGTGGCCCTCGCCCGGGATGTAAGCGGTGACCTCGATCCCGCTGGTGAGGCGCACACGGGCGACCTTGCGGAGAGCCGAGTTCGGCTTCTTCGGGGTGGTCGTGTACACACGCGTGCAGACCCCACGGCGCTGCGGGGAGCCCTTCAGCGCGGGAGTCTTGTTCTTCTCGACCTTGTCCTGCCGGCCCTTTCGGACCAGCTGCTGGATCGTAGGCACCGTTTCTCCGTTTTCTGTGTGCCAAGGCTTGGTGAAACTAACCTGCGGTGTCTCCCTCGCACCCGCCCCCGTGGTCGACCCACGCGGTCGGGTGTGTTGGGCTTGTTACGACACGGAATCCCATGGCTGATGTACAGCGACGGCGCTCTACGCGCGGCGCGCTGGGAGGCGCTCCGGCTCGGCGCGGCGACCGGTGTGCATGCACGCACAAGGACCCGGGGACACCCCAGGCACAAGGTCAGAGCGTACCTAGCGCATCGGGCGCGGTCAAAACAAATGCAACGCCGCAGGTCGCGGGGCCTGGCCTCGAAACGGGACGGGAACCGGCGCCGGTGCCGCCCATATCACGGCCGAGAGCCCCCCGCAGGGCGAAACCCTACGCCTCCGCGCGGGCGGCGGCGAGCGGGGTGCTCCCGTCGTCGGCACCGTCCCCGGACGTCCCGGCCGACGCCGACTCGTCCTGTGGCCGGTCCGTCCCCTTCCGGTCCGACAGGGCGACGAGCAGCCCCAGCGCCAGCACGCCCACCCCGTACACCAGCACCCAGGGCTGCCAGCCCACGAACGGCGGCGACCAGTGGGCCGGGCTGATGAAGAACGAACCGCCGGTACCGACCGTGTTGCGGCGCAGCGCCCAGATGAACCCCGCGAAGTCGGCCAGGGCCAGCGCGAGGGAGCAGAGCACCATCAGCCGGCGCCAGGCGAAACCGCCCCGCGGCAGCCGCTCGTGGCAGATCGCGGCGCACACGATCGGCAGCCCGACGGCGAACGGCAGCAGGTAGCGGCCCTGCCAGATCATGCCGACCTCACGCGCCTGCATGGCCTGGGCCACCAGCGGTATGACCACGATCCCGGCCAGGATCCCCAGGACGGCCAGGGTGTCCCTGAGCCGCGCGTAGCAGAGCGCCAGCAGCACCAGGGCGATCGCCACGGCGCACCACAGCAGCAGCGTCGCGGCCGGGGGTTCGGCGTCCAGCCAGCCGAAGTAGCCGATCATCTGCTTCATGTACAGCAGGCCGTTGTCGAAGGTCTGACGGGCCGCGGACAGCGGGGTGAGGTTGCCCGGGGCGTTGATGGTCGAGTGGTCCGGATGGGTCGAGGACCAGACGAGGGCCACGACGGCCGAGACCGCGGCCACGGCGCCCCAGGCCCAGGTCGCCCGATGGCGCAGGATCTGACCCAGGACGCCCCTGCGCCCGAGCAGCAGGGCGAAGAAGACCGCCCCGCTGAGCCAGATCAGGCCCAACGGCCGGATGCTCATCAGCACCACCGCGCCGATGCCGAGCCGGGCGACGCGGCGGCTCAGGAGCTGTGGGTCCGGGTTCATCAGCAGCGCCACGGCGGAGCTCCAGACCAGGATGCCCGCGGCGATCTCCGGGCCGCTCGGGTTGACCACGCCGAACATGAACAGCGACATCGGGGTGGCGGCCGCCACCACGCCGAGGATGCTGAGGGAGCGCCGGCGCCACTCCGCCGCCGAGACCACGGCGCTCGCCACCAGGGCGGAGCAGATCGCGGCCGAGATCAGGCGCATCAGGTAGAAGGCCGTCTTGCCCGGGAGCAGCAGGCTGGGCCAGCCGACGGCGAAGTAGTACGCCGGGTGGTAGCGGCCCGCCGAGGTGGTCACCTCGGCCGTCCCGGAGCGCTGCTTGAGCGGGGGCGCGCAGTCGGCCGACTGCCAGGACTTGAAGGCGTAGCACCAGTGGGTCTCCGCCAGGTCCTCGTAGATCCGCGGGAGCTCCACCCCGCTCTCGGCCCAGTAGCCCTGGATCCCGCCGACCGTGTGCGGGGTCATGACCTCCACGCCGTTGACCTGGCCCCGGGCGACCGCGCCCGCCCGGATGATGTGCGCGGGTTCGTCGGGCGCGCCGCCGATCGGAGTCGTCAGCGACCAGGAGGCGCTCAGCGCGAAGAGGATCGCGAACGCGACCGCCCACAGCCGCCGGGGTGAGGACGCGAGCCGCTCGGCGATGCTCTTGACGGCAGTGATCATCATCTGGAAATGGGCCTTCGGGGTCGGTCCGAACTCGGCGTGCGACGCCCACGGCCGGGCGCGGTGGGTGCTCGCATCGACGAGATGTAACAGGCAACGGTCAGCCATGGACGAGAAGACCGTACCGAACCGAGCCCTGAGGGACTAATGGCACCCTCCCGGTGGAGGCCCGCCGAGTCGGTCCGGCCCGGTGCGGTCCACCGACGACGGAGGCGGTACCAGCGGGTCAGACGGTACCCAGCAGGATCAACAAGGTCCAGAAAGCGGTGCCCATGTAACCGATGACCAGGCCGAGGACGGCCGCCCAGTCGCCGTCCATGTTGCGTTGGCGGATCTGCGACCGGGCGATGTGGCCGGTCACCACGGCGGGCAGCGAGAAGCAGACCAGGCCGAGCACCAACGACGTGACCGCGAGCACATTGGTGGGGCGGGGCGGCGGCGGGGGCGGGGGCGGCGGGAGGAAGGTCGCCGGGACCGGCTGCGGCGCGGTCATCGGTGGCGCCGTCATCGGACCGGAGGGCAGGTCGGCCACCAGGGCGGCCAGCTGGCCGTAGGTCTGCGCTCCGGCCGCCGCCTCGTGGCGCTGCTCGTACTCCTGGATGGTGAGCCGTCCCTCGGCGAACGCGGCCTTGAGGACGTCCAGCGTGCGGTCCCGGTCGGCGTGGCCCGCCCGCATCACGGCCTGCGGGGACACCGGGGGCGCCGGCTGCCAGCCCGCCGCCGGCTGCTTGGCCGGCGGATGGCCGGAACCGGGCTCGCCCCATGGTTGTACGGACATCCGCCACCTCCCGGTAGCGCGGCACCCCCGCGCACGTCACTGCTCACTCATAGTGCAGGACGAACGACAGGACCGGGTAGTTGCCGAATCGGACCAGTGGTCGGGAAGAGGATGTCGGGCGGCGCGCCTGGGCCGTTCGGCGGACGGTCTCAAGGGATGCTCAACTCGGGCGACAGCCCGTTCGAGCAGTGCCAGGCTGGTCTCCAGCCACGACGATGTCCCACCACGAGCAGAGAAGGCCGCCATGCAGGCGTCAGCGCCGCCGTCCTCCGACCTCCCCGGGCCGGGAACCCCGTCCGCCGTCAGCATCCAGGGGCTCTGGAAGCACTTCGGCACCCAGGCAGCCGTGGCCGGGCTGAGCCTGGAGCTTCCGGCCGGGGCGTTCGTCGGCCTGGTCGGGCCGAACGGCGCCGGCAAGACCACCACGCTGTCGATGGTCACCGGGCTGCTCCGGCCCGACCAGGGCACCGTCTTGGTCCACGGCACCGACGTGTGGGCGGACCCGGTCACGGTCAAGGCCCGAATAGGCATCCTGCCCGAGGGCCTGCGGATGTTCGAGCGGCTCAGCGGGCGCGAGCTGCTCCAGTACACCGGGCGGCTGCGCGGCCTGCCCGGCGCCGAGGTGGACCGGCGGGCCGAGGAGCTGCTGGCCGTCCTGGACCTCGGCCGGGACGCCGACAAGCTGGTCGCCGACTACTCCACCGGCATGCGCAAGAAGATCGGCCTCGCCGCCGCCCTGCTGCACAACCCGGACGTGCTGTTCCTGGACGAACCCTTCGAGGGCGTCGACCCGGTCTCCGCCCAGACCATCCGCGGCGTGCTCAAGCGGTACGCGGCGGCCGGTTCCACGGTGGTGTTCTCCAGCCACGTGATGGAACTGGTCGAACAGCTCTGCGACTGGGTCGCGGTGGTCAACGCCGGCCGGGTGATCGCCCAGGGCCCGCTGGACTCCGTCCGGGGCGGGCGCAGCCTGCACGAGGCCTTCCTGGAGCTGATCGGCGTGCGCGAGGACGACGGGCAGGTGCTCGGCTGGCTCGGCGGCGGCCAGGCCGGAGGCGACCGGTGACCGGACGGGACGGGGTCACGGCTCCGGTGCCGGACGGGCGGACGGTGGTCCGTGCCCTGGTGGCGCTCAAACTGCGGCTGCTGCGCAACGGGCTGCGGCGCAGCCCCGGCCGGACCACCGTCTACGTGATCGGCGGCGTCGTGGGCCTGGCCTTCGCGGCCGGCGTCGCCGTCGCGATGGCCGCGCTGAACGGGCGGTACGCCGGCTCCGGGGACGCCGGGGTGATGCTGCTCGGCGTGCTGACCCTCGGCTGGGCCGCGCTGCCGCTGTTCCTCTTCTCCAGCGACGAGAGCGCCGACCCGACCCGGCTGACCATGCTGCCGCTGCGGCCCGGCCCGCTGCTGCGCGGCTCGCTGCTGGCCGCCCTGATCGGGCCCGGGCCGCTGATCACCCTGGTGCTGGTGACCGGCGCGGTGCTGGCCGGCGCGGCGGGAGGCGCCTCGACCGCGGTCGCGGTGGCGGGCGTGCCGCTCGCGGTGCTCTGCCTGGTCACGCTCTCCCGGGCGGTCGCGGCGGGCAACGCCCGGATGCTCTCCAGCCGCCGCGGCAAGGACTTCGCGATCTTCGGCGGGCTGGCCTTCGCCCTGCTGGTGCAGGTCGCCAACGTCGGCTCGCAGAGCATCCTCGGCCGCCGGGGCGGGCCGATCGACCTCACCCCGCTGAAGCCGATCGCCTCGGTGCTGCGCTGGATCCCGCCGATCAGCGCGGCGGACGCGCCGCGCACCGCGGGCGAGGGCCGGTACGGGCTCGCGCTGCTCCAGCTCGCCGCGACCGCCGCGCTGCTGGCGCTGCTGCTGCGCTGGTGGCGGCGGAGCCTCCAGGAGCTGATGGTGACGGCCGACTCCTCCACCCTGGAGGTGGCCCGCGGGGTGCGGAACGCGCGCGGGTGGGGCTTCCTGCCCCAGGGGCGGACCGGCGCGGTGATGCAGCGCCACCTGCGGTACGCCTGGCGCGAGCCGCGGGCCAAGGCGGCGCTGTTCACCAGCATCGGGATGACGCTGGTGATCTGCGTGCTGTCGATGGTCCAGGGCTGGGCGAGCGTGTACCTGCTGGCGATGACCGGGGTGTTCCTCGGGCTGCAGATGCTCAACCTGTTCGGCATGGACGGCTCGGCGTTCTGGATGGTCGCCGCCACCCTGCGCACCCCGGCCGACGCCCGGTCCGAGCTGCGCGGCCGGGCGTACGCGGTGCTGTCGTACGCCGTCCCGGTGACGGTGGTGCTCGGGCTGGTGCTGGCGGCCGTCACCGGCCGGTGGGGCGAGCTGCCGTCGGCGCTCGGCCTGGCGCTGGCGCTGCTCGGCTGCGGGATCGCGCTGGGCTCGATGTTCAGCGTGCTGGCGCCGTACACCATGCCGGCCGACAGCAACCCGATGCGCAACGCCGCCCCGGGGCAGGGCGGGCTGATCCTGCTCAACCAGTTCGGCTCGATGTTCGGCGTCACGGTGCTGGCGCTGCCGGTCGGCGGCTACCTCGCCTGGGCGCTGGCCTCGGACGGGCCGAGCTGGCCGGTGCTGCTGATCGGCCCGCTGTACGGCGCCCTGGTCGCGGCGCTGGGCGTGCGGATGGCGGCGAGCCGGCTGCTGAAGCGCACGCCGGAGATCCTGGCCAAGGCCATCGAGCGCTGAGCCGGGCCGCCGCACCGGCCCGGCCCGCTCCCCGGCGGGTTCCCGCCGCGGCTCCGGCATCATGGGCAGGAGGCCGGACCGTCGAGGAGAGCAGGGACAGACCGTGGGCGAGCGCGCGCAGCAGGCCGGGACCGCCGGACCGCTGCTGGAGCAGGCGGTGCGGTCGGTGCTGACGGCCCCCGAGGACGCACTGGACCTCGCCCTGGACACCGGGGCGTCGCTGCTGGCCGCCTCGGCCGGACAGTGGCCCGAGGTCGGCCGGGCGCTGCTCGGCCACGCGGACACCGCCGTCGGCCGCTGCTGGTCCGCCGGGTGGCGGCCGGCCGACCTGGTCCGGGTGGTGCGGCGCGAGCTGAAGCCCGTCCACCTGGCCCTCGCGGTGGACCTGATCGCCGCCGAGGGCCGCCGCCACCCGGCGGCCGCCCTGGACCGGCGCTGGCTGGAGCAGCTGCGCGAGCTGGAGGCCGAGGTGTGGTGGTCCGGCGACGAGGAGTACCTCGGTGCCTTCACCGACCGGCACCGGCTGGACCGCTTCGCGCTCGCCACCGCCGTCCTGGAGCTGCTGCGCACCTGGGGCCGGCTGCCGCCGATCGCCCCGGTGGGGCCCGCCCCCGGGCAGGCCGTGCGGCCGCAGCGCTCGGCGCCTGCGGCCGGCGAGCCGCGGATGCTGGCGCGGATCCGGGCGCTGCTGGCCAAGGCCGAGTCCACCGAGTACCCGGAGGAGGCCGAGGCGCTGACCGCCAAGGCCCAGCAGCTGATGGCCCAGCACAGCATCGACGAGGCACTGCTGGCCGTGGACGGCACCGACCGCGACACCCCGGCGGCGCTGCGGATCGGGGTGGACAACCCGTACGAGGGCCCCAAGACGATGCTGCTGGACGCGGTCGCGGCGGCCAACCGGTGCCGGGTGGTGTGGGCGAAGGAGTTCGGCTTCTGCACCGTGGTCGGCTTCGACGGCGACCTGGACGGCGTCGAGCTGCTCTACACCTCGCTGCTGGTGCAGGCCACCCACGCGATGAACAAGGCGGGCTCCCGCAGGGACTCACGCAGCAAGGCGTTCCGGCAGTCCTTCCTGGTCGCGTACGCGGCGCGGATCCGGGAGCGGCTGACCGCCGCGACCGAGCGCGCCACCAGCGCCGCCGCGGCCGGGCGGCACCTGCGCGAGGACGGCACCGAGGAGCAGCTGCTGCCCGACGAGCGGCTGCTGCCCGCGCTCGCCGCCCGCTCCGAGGCGGTGGACGAGGAGGTCGGCCGGCTGTTCCCGAAGCTGGTCTCGCAGCGGGTGCGGGTCAGCGACGGGGTGGGCTGGGCGGCCGGACGCGCCGCCGCCGACCGGGCCACGCTGCACGGGCGCGCCGGGGCGATCCGCCGCTGAGGGCGCCGGGCGGGCCCTGCCGGCCCCACCGGTCCCGTCCCGACCCGCGCAAGATCCACAAGAGCCGCCCCGCTTCCCGGGGACCTGATAGAACGTAGTCCGCCAGGAACGAAGGGGGACTCGACGTGACGGAACCGGCGGCGGAATCGGGGTACCGGGACCGGGTGCGCGGAGCACTGCTCGGCGGAGCGATCGGCGACGCGCTGGGCTGGCCGGTGGAGTTCCAGCAGCTCCACCAGATCCAGGACCGGTACGGGCCGCAGGGCGTGACCGCGCTGCCGGCCGGGCCCGGACCGGTCGAGGTGACCGACGACACCCAGATGACGCTGTTCACCGCCGAGGGCCTGATCCGCGGCTTCGTCCGCGGCTGGACGGGCGGCGGCGGCTCGGTGCCGGAGGCCGTGCACGGCGCCTACCGCCGCTGGCTGCGGACCCAGTACCAGGGCGCTCCGGACACCGAGCCGCAGCCCCACCCGTACGACGGCTGGCTGCTGAGCCGGCCCTTCCTGTACGCGCGGCGGGCGCCGGGCAACGCCTGCCTGAGCGGGGTGTCCGAGCACCCGGTGTTCGAGGCGCCGTCGGCGATCGGGCTGACCGGGCCGATCAACCCGGGCTCCAAGGGCTGCGGCACCGTGATGCGCTCGGCGCCGTTCGGGCTGGCCCGGCTGGGCGTCGAGCAGTCCTTCGGACTGGCGGTGCAGTGCGCCCAGCTCACCCACGGCCACCCGACCGGCTACCTCGCGGCGGGCGCCTTCGCGGCGCTCGTCGAGCGGCTCGCGAACGGCACCGAGCCGTGGGCGGCGGTCGGCGAGACGGTGGAGCAGATCCGCGAGTTGCCGAGCTCCAAGGAGACCGTCCAGGCGCTGGCGCGGGCGGTGCGGCTCGCCCAGGAGGCCGAGCCGGCCGCGGAGACGGTGGAGCGGGTCGGGCTCGGCTGGATCGCCGAGGAGTGCCTGGCCATCGCGGTGTACTCGCTGCTGGCGGCCACCCTGGACCCCGACCCGGTGCGCACCGCGCTGCTGCTGTCGGTGAACCACTCCGGGGACAGCGACTCGACCGGCGCGGTCTGCGGCAACCTGGTCGGGGCCGCGTACGGCGCGGCGGCGCTGCCCGCCGAGTGGGCCGGGGCGGTCGAGGGCCGGTCGGAGCTGCGGCAGGTCGCGGACGACCTGCTGGTGCTGTTCGGCAGCCGCGACCCGCTGCACCCCGGGCTCGGCGGGCGCTACCCGGCCTGGTAGCGCGGGCGCGAGTGTGAAGACGGGCGCTACGGCGCCTGCGGGTCGGTGACCTGGCCGAGGAACAGCGGCGCCCCGCTCCGGGTGTCCCGGATCAGGAACAGGAACGGCCGGTCGAGGTGCATCTCGACCGGCCGTTCGACGTTCGGCGCCGCCGCCACGTCGATCCCGGCACCACTGCCGGCCGCCGCGACCGTGCCCTGCTCGCCGACCTCGATGGTGACCTTCTGCACGACCGTGCCGACGGCCAGCGGGTCCTTGGCGATGCCGCCGAAGTCGGCCCGGTCGAAGGCCGCCTCCACCCCGAGCGAGCGCAGCGCGGGGGTGAGCTCCTTCGAGGTGCCGAAGTGGAAGCGCGGCAGCCGGAGGTCGACCGGCCGCTCGGCGAGCGCGCCGAGGATGCGGTCCAGCTGGGGCTGGTCCAGGCCCTTGGCGAAGGCGGTGAAGCCGCCCTGCCCGGGGAGGATCAGGTCCATCGCCAACCCGCCGTCCGCATAGGGCAGTTCGACGGCCTGCCAGGGCTCGCCGACGATCCCGCCGGAGCCGTCGGCGTACTTGAACTCCCCGGTCTGCCCCATCGTGGGGACGGCCGGGGTGGAGCCGTCGAGCTTGTGGAACGGGCGGTCGGCGGTGTGCGAGGGCTTGAAGGCGGAGGCCCACTCGGCCTTGAGGTACAGCGCGTCGGTGAGCACCAGCCGGGTGTTCGAGGTGATCGCGTCCCGGCCGAACAGGTCCTTGATCCGGCCGTCGGTGGCCTTCTCCACGGCCGCGTTGACGGTCCTGCGGGCCCCGTCCGGGTCCTTGGCGAAGTCGGCCTGGTGCACGCCGGTGTCGAAGGCGGCGGCGAGGGTGGCCAGGTAGTCCGGTTCCACGGCCAGGCCCTGCTGCGTCCAGAGGTCGTTGCTGCGGCGCAGGGTGAGCTTGCCGGTGGCCGGGACCGGCCGGTTCAGCGCGCCGGTGGCGTAGGCGTACTGCCGCGGGTCGAGCCCGGTGTGCAGGGCCTTGGCCAGTTCCCCGGCGGTGGTGCCGCGGGCGCCGGGCAGCAGCATGGCGAGCAGGGTGGCCAGGCCGGACGGGGAGACCACCAGGTTGCTCCCGGCGGCGTCCGGCTGGGCGGTCAGGGCGTGCAGGAGGTCCAGGCCGAAGGCGTCGGTGGCCGCCGCGGTGGCGGCCACCTGGGCCGGGTCCACGGCCGGCCGGCTCGCGGGCGCGGACGCCCGGAGCTCCACGGGCGCGGCGGCTCCGGTGCTGCCGCAGCCGGCGAGCAGCGGCGCGGCGAGCGCGGCCGCGAGGAGCAGCGCCGCCGGGCGGCGGAGGGTGCGACGGGGTGCGGTGCTGCGGTTCGTCATGGCCCTTCGACGCACCGCCCCACCGACCGGTTCCGCCCGGCCCGCCCCGCCCGGCGGGGCCCCGGATCAGTCCCAGAGCGCCCCGAACTCCAGCAGTTCGTCCCGGTGCTCGATCCGCTCCACCCAGTCGGCCGGCCAGGCCGCCTCGCCGTGGTGGGCGCCCGCGAAGGCGCCGGTCAGGCAGGCCAGCGAGTCGGAGTCGCCGCTGGAGTACGCGGCCCGGCGGACGGCCGCCACCGGGTCGTCGGGCAGCAGCAGGAAGCAGAGCAGGCCGGTGCCGAGGGCCTCCTCGGCGATCCAGCCCTCTCCGGTGGCCAGGCAGGGGTCGGCCTCGACGTCGGGCGCGGCGAGCGCGGCGTCCAGTCGGTCGAGCACCGTGAGGCACTCCTCCCAGCCCCGGGCCGTGCCGGCCTGCGGGGAGGGGTCGTGCCAGCGGTCGGCGAGGTCGCCGAGCCAGAACCCGTCGTACCGCTCCCGGCTCGCCAGCGCGTACGCCCGCAGCGCCGCGGGCAGGTCGGCCGGCCGGACGCCCTCGGCCAGCCGCCGCACGGCGTACGCGGTGAGGTCGCCGGCGGCGAGGGCGGTCGGGTGGCCGTGGGTGAGCGCGGACTGCAGCTGGGCGGCGCCGGAGAGCTGCCGGGCGTCCAGGCCGCGGACCAGTCCGACCGGGGCGACCCGCATGTTGGCGCCGCAGCCCTTGGAGCCGACGTCGCTGGCCTGCTGCCAGCGGTACTCCGGGTGGCTGAGCCGCTGACAGGCGCGCAGGCAGGTCATGCCGGGGGCGCGGTTGTTCTGCGGGGAGCGCCACCAGTCGACGAACTCCTCGCGGACCGGCCGCTCCAGCCGCAGCGGGGTGAGCGGCCCGCGCTCCAGGGCGGTGCGCAGGCCGCGGGCGAGGGCGAGCGTCATCTGGGTGTCGTCGGTGACCAGCGCCCGCTTGGGCAGCGGGAGTCGCCGCCAGTCGGGATGGATCCAGGCGATCTCCTCGACCTCGTGGAACTCGGTCTCCTTGCCCAGCGCGTCCCCGATCGCCAGACCCAGCAGCGCCCCCGTCGCCTTGCCCACGGCAGCTCCCCCTCCTCCGTCACACCTCGACCAACAGCTCCTTGAGCCCGCGGATCACGTAGCCCGGGTTCCACTCGGGCTCGCGGACCAGCCGCAGGCCCGGGGCCCGGCGCAGCAGCGTGCCGTAGGACTCGGTGAGTTCCAGTCTGGCAAGCGGGGCGCCGAGGCAGAAGTGGATTCCGGCGCCGAAGGTGATGTGCGGGTTGTCGGTGCGGCCGAGGTCGAGGCGGTCCGGGTCGGCGAAGCGCTCGGGGTCGCGGTTGGCGGAGCCGAAGAGCAGGGCGATCTCGGCGCCGCGCGGGATGGTGACGCCGCGGACCTCGATGTCCTCCAGCACCCAGCGCTCGAACATCTGCAGCGGGGTGTCCCAGCGCATCAGCTCCTCGACGGCGGTGGGCAGCAGCTCGTCGACCGAGCCGCGCAGCCGGGCGAGCTCCCCGGGGTTGCGGAACAGCGCCCACCAGCCGTTGCCGGTGGTGTTGACGGTCGCCTCGTGGCCGGCGTTGAGCAGCAGCACGCAGGTGGAGATCATCTCCTGCTCGCTGAGCGCGTCGGAGCCCTCCTGGGCCTGGATGAGCGCGCTGATCAGGTCCGTCCCCGGGTTCGCCCGGCGTTCGCGGATCAGGGTGCGCAGGTAGTCGGAGAACTCGATGCTGGCGGTGACGGCCCGGCGGGCGACCTCCTCGCTCGGGTTGAGCTCGAACATCCCGGTGATGTCGGCGGACCACGGCCGCAGCAGGTGCCGGTCGCCCTCCGGCACGCCGAGCATCTCGGCGATCACGGCGACGGGCAGCGGCTCGGCGACGGCGGCGATCAGGTCGCCGCCGCCGGCCGCGAGCAGCTCGTCGACCAGTTCCCCGGCCAGCCGGCGCACGGTGGGGCGCAGGCCCTCGACCATGCGCGGGGTGAAGGCCTTGGAGACCAGCCGGCGCAGCCGGGTGTGGTCCGGCCCTTCGAGGTCCAGCAGCCCGTGGTCGTTCAGGGTGTGGAAGGGCTCGTGCGCCGGGTCGGGCGCGGTGCGGCCGAACTCCTCGTGGCTGAAGCGGTGGGTGTAGGTGCGGCCCAGTCGCCGGTCGCGCAGCAGGGCGCTGACGTCCTCGAAGCGCGAGACGAGCCACTGGTTCGTCGGCTCGAAGTACGTCACCGGCGCGTGCTCGCGCAGTTCGGCGTACGCGTCGTACGGGTGGGCCACGAACTCCGCCGACCAGGGGTCGAACTTCGCCGTCGTCGTCATCGGTCGATCACTCCAGGCCAGAAGGGGGAAGCCGGAACGATCATCGTACGCACGCGGTACATCCGGGAATACGACCTTCCGGCCCCTGATCAGGCCCGTTCCCGTACAAGTCGGCGCACCAGCTTCGGCAGCGCCTCCGAGATCGACTCCCGGATCACCTCGGCCGCGGCCTCGTCGTACGGGGTGGGCTCGCCGTTCACGATGATCAGCTTCGCCCCGGTCTTCACCGCGTTGTACGGCAGCGCCGCCACCGGGAACACCTGGAGGCTGGTGCCGACCGCGATGAAGACGTCGCAGGCCCGGACGATCGAGTCGGCCTGCCCGAGCACCTCCGGGTCCAGGTTCTCGCCGAACATCACGATGTTCGGCTTGAGGATCCCCCCGCACTCCCGGCACTCCGGGTCCGGCTCCCCCGCCTCGACCCGCGCCAGCGCCTGCGCCATCGGACCGACCACCCGGCAGCGCAGGCACTGCGTCTCCCGGAGGTTGCCGTGCAGCTCCAGCACCTTGCGGGCGGTCAGCCCGGACTCCTGGTGCAGCCCGTCGATGTTCTGGGTGAGCACCCGCGTCGGCAGCCCGGAGCGCTCCAGGTCGACCAGCGCGCGGTGCCCGGCGTTCGGCTCGGCGGCCAGGGCGGCCGTCTCCAGCCGCATCCGCCAGGCCCGCCGGCGCACCCGCGGATCGTCCCGGTACGGCTCGATGGTGACCAGCTCCTGCGCCGACGGGTCCTTCTGCCACAGCCCCTTCGGGCCGCGGTAGTCGGGGATGCCGGAGTCCGTCGAGATGCCCGCGCCGGTGAGCACGGCGACCAGGGGGCGCTTCGCGTTCATACCCCGGACGGTACGGCCGACGGCCCGTCGGCGGCCACCGAAAATCCGGCGGGGGCCGTTTCGGGCCGAAGGGCGCACATCAGGCCAGCGCGGCCCGCGGCGCGGCGGCCGGGCGGGCCAGCGGGGCCAGGGCGAGCAGGTAGCAGGCGGCGGCGAGCGGGATGAGGGCCAGGTCGACGCCGGTGGCCAGGGTGCCGAGCAGCACCAGCGCCGGGCTCCACCAGCGCAGCGCCCGGGAGCGGCCCGCCGCGGCGGCGGTCAGCAGCGCCAGCAGGCCGACGTAGAAGAGCAGCGGCCCGACCTGGTAGACGGCCGGCAGCACGCCGGGGACGCCCTGAACCCGGTCGAACAGCCGGGACTGCTCGGCCTTGTCCGCCGCCACCAGCCCGACGACCAGGTCGACGCCGATCTGCGCCAGCGAGCAGAGCAGCCCCGCGAAGGCCGCCCCCAGGGCCGCCCCGGCCCCGACCCGCCCGGCCGTGCCGCGCGGGGCGAGCCGCCGGTACAGGGCGAGCAGGACCGGGACGAACAGCAGCAGCCCGGCGAACATCGCGGCGTGGCCGGCCGTCCAGCCGGGGCCCGGCGCCCGGGAGCCCGGCACCAGCCGGATGCCGCCGTAGAGCGCCATCAGCGCGGGGGCGCCGACGACGGCGTACGGGGTGAGGCGGGCGATGCGGGTGGTTCGGGCGTCCGAGGTGGCGTTCATCCTGACCTCCGGTGGTGTGGTCCGTTCCGACACCGCAGAGCCTGGCCGCCCGGGCCCTCGTCCCGGATCGCCCGCACCGGCGAAAGGGCCGCCTCCCCCGCACGGGGGAGCCCGTCAGGACTCCCCCGCCACCACCGCCCCGGCCTCGTACGCGAACACCACCGCGTGCACCCGGTCCCGCAGCCCGAGCTTGCTCAGCACATTGCTGACGTGCGTCTTCACCGTGTGCTCGCTGACCACCAGCTCGGCCGCGATCTCCGCGTTGGACAGCCCGCGGGCGATCAGCCGCAGCGTCTCCTGCTCGCGCAGGGTCAGCTGCTCCAGCAGCCGCGACGGCGGCCGCACCGCCCGCTCCGGCGCCCCCGGCCGGCGGGCCGCGAACTCGCCGATCAGCCGCCTGGTCACCGAGGGCGCGAGCAGCGCCTCCCCCGAGGCGACCATCCGCACCCCGTGCGCCAGGTCGTCCCGCCGGACGTCCTTGAGCAGGAAGCCGCTGGCGCCCGCGTACAGCGCGTCGAAGACGTAGTCGTCGATGTCGAAGGTGGTCAGCATGATCACCTTGGTGGCCGGGAACTCGGCGCACACCCGACGGGCCGCCTCCAGCCCGTCCATCACCGGCATCCGGACGTCCAGCAGCAGCACGTCCGGGCCGTGCGCGCGCACCGCCTCGACCGCCTCGGCGCCGTCGCGGGCCTCGGCCACCACCTCGATGTCCGGCTGCGCGTCCAGGATCATCCCGAACCCGGCCCGCACCAGCTCCTGGTCGTCCGCGACGACCACCCGGATCGGCGTCATCCGCCCACTCCCTCCACCACTTCGCCCGTGCCCAGCGGCAGCCGGGCGCTCACCAGGAAACCCCTGCCCTCCGGGCCCGGCCCGGCCTCGGCCCGCCCGCCGCAGGCCGCCGCCCGCTCCCGGATGCCGACCAGCCCGCGGCCGCCGGACCAGCCGACCACGGTACGGCCGGCGGGCGCCGGCACCCCACGGCCGTTGTCCGAGACCACGACCTCCAGCACCTCCCCGGCCCGCCGGACCCGGATCGCCGCCCGGTCCGCCCCGGCGTGCTTGACCGTGTTGGTCAGCGCCTCCTGCACGATCCGGAACGCCGCCGCCTCCACGTCGGCCGGCAGCGGGTCCTGCTCCGCCGGGAGTTCGAGGTCCACCCGCAGCCCCGCCGCACGCACCCGATCGGCCACCCCGGCGAGCTCGGCCAGCCGGGGCTGGGGCGCCAGCTGCCGGCCCGCCTCCGGGTCCTTCAGCACCCCGAGCACCCGCCGCAGCTGGACCATCGCGTCCCGGCCCGCGTCGGCGATGGTGTCGAACGCGCGGATCGCCCGGTCCGGATCGCTACGCACCACCACCGGCCCGGCCTCGGCCTGGATCACCATCAGCGAGACGGCGTGCGCCAGGATGTCGTGCATCTCCCGGGCGATCCGGGCCCGCTCCTCCGCCACCGCCCGGGCCGCGTCGCTCGCCGCCCGCTCCCCGGCCTCCCGGGCCCGCTCCGCCTGTACCCGGGCCAACTGCCGCTGGGCGCGCACCAGCGAGCCGAACACGAAGGAGCCGCCCGAGGTGAGCACGCTGAACAGCGCGCCGTTCGGCGAATGGGTGCCGATCACGTTGGCGACCACCACGAACGCCAGCACCGGCCAGCGCTGCCAGTCCGGGAAGCGCTCCGCCACGGTGTACATCCCGATCACCGCGTACAGCGGCATCTGCGGGTTCGCCGAGTGCGCGAGCACCGTCACCAGCACCGCGGGCACGCTGCCCACGACCATGAGGGGCAGCGTGATCCGCCGCCGCCAGGGCAGGAACAGCGCGGTGGACACCGCCAGCAGGTAGACCCACCAGGGCCAGTCCGTGTCGTCGTGGTAGACCGACCAGACCGACACCGCCGCCGAGCAGACCGCCAGGAAGGTGTCCAGGACGTACGGGCTCGGGCCGGTCGCCCACTCCCGCCGGATCCGCCCCGTCCGCCACCGCGCCGCGCGCTCCACCACCGCACCTCCCCCGTAGCCGGGGACGCCGCCCCCGCGGAGAAGATCATGCCCCAGCGGCAGGACCTCCGGAACGGCCCGGTCAGGCACCGGTGACCGTCACACCGCCGGTGTCCGCCCGCGCGGTGATCCGGCGCTCCGCCCCCGGCTTCGACGGGATGCCCACCTCCACCCCGCCGACCGAGGCCCGGGCGTCCACCGCGTAGGCCTCCCCGACCGGCACCCGCAGCCGCACCCCGCCGTTCGTGGTGCTCGCCTCGACCGTCGACGGCGCCACCGCGAAGTCGGCCCGCACCCCGCCGTTCACCGCGGTCAGCCGCACCTTCGGGGACCGCAGCCCGTCGGCCTCGACGCCGCCGTTGGTCACCTCGGCCTCCGCCTCGCCCGCCAGCCCGGACAGCCTGACGCCGCCGTTGCCCTCCTTGACCCGCACCCTGGTCCCGACCGGCACCTGCACCGTGTAGCCGATCCCGCAGTGACCGCAGTCGTACGTCAGCTTCAGCACGCCGTCCGCCACCTCGTGGCTGCTCTTCGGTACGTCCCCCGAGTAGTTCTGCCGCTCGACCACGTGCACGCCGTCGCCGCCGCCGTTCACCACCACGCCGCCGTCGAACCCCTCGACGACGAGTTCCCGGACCGGCTCCGCCACCCCGTAGCTCAGCGTCCGGTGCTCGTCCTCGCCCCCGAACGGCAGGCACCCCTGCATCCCCAGCACGACCCCCGCCGTGATCGCCACCGCGCCCAGCACCCGCTTCATCCCCGACCCCTTCGAAAGCCCCGTCCCGACGCCGAGAACCCTCCCGCGGCCGCCTCCCCCACCGCCTCCCCCACCGGAGCGGTTCCCGCCCCTCCCCCGCACGACGGAGCCGCCCGCCCCGGGAACGCCGAAGGGCCCGGAGGCTGAATGCCTCCGGGCCCTTCGTACTGAGTAGCGGGGACAGGATTTGAACCTGCGACCTCTGGGTTATGAGCCCAGCGAGCTACCGAGCTGCTCCACCCCGCGTCGGTGAACAGAAGCTTACGCGACTTCGGCCGTATGACCTAATCGGATTCCGTCCGCCACCCGCGCGGCCTCGAAAGGGGCCCGGGAACGCCGCAGGGCGGCCACCCGTGAGGGTGACCGCCCTGCGGTCGGTGCTACGCGACTCAGCCGGTGTACGGGCCGTAGTCGTAGTCGTCCAGCGGGACCGCCTGGCCGGAGCCGGCGCCGAAGGGCGACAGGTCGTAGTCGTCGTAGCCGACGGCCGAGTACATCGCGGCCTTGGCCTCCTCGGTCGGCTCGACCCGGATGTTGCGGTAGCGGGGCAGACCCGTACCGGCCGGGATGAGCTTACCGAGGATGACGTTCTCCTTGAGGCCCAGCAGCGGGTCCGACTTGGCGTGGATCGCCGCGTCGGTGAGGACCCGGGTCGTCTCCTGGAAGGAGGCGGCCGACAGCCAGGACTCGGTGGCCAGCGAGGCCTTGGTGATACCCATCAGCTGCGGACGGCCGGAGGCGGGGTGACCGCCCTCGGCGACGACGCGGCGGTTCTCCTGCTCGAAGCGACCGCGCTCGACCAGCTCGCCGGGCAGCAGCTCGGCGTCGCCCGACTCGATGATCGTCACGCGGCGGAGCATCTGCCGGATGATGATCTCGATGTGCTTGTCGTGGATCGACACACCCTGCGAGTTGTAGACCTTCTGGACCTCGGCGACCAGGTGGATCTGGACGGCACGCTGGCCCATGATGCGCAGGACGTCGTGCGGGTTGGTGGCACCCATGGTCAGCTTCTGGCCGACCTCGACCGCCTCGCCCTCGCTGACCAGCAGCTTCACACGCTTCGAGACCGGGTAGGCGATCTCCTCGCTGCCGTCGTCCGGCGTGATGACCAGCTTGCGGGTCTTCTCGGTGTCCTCGATGCGGACCCGGCCCTGCGCCTCCGAGATCGGGGCCACACCCTTGGGGGTACGGGCCTCGAAGAGCTCGACGACACGGGGCAGACCCTGGGTGATGTCGTCACCGGCCACACCACCGGTGTGGAAGGTACGCATGGTCAGCTGGGTACCGGGCTCACCGATGGACTGGGCGGCGATGATGCCGACCGCCTCACCGATGTCGACCAGCTTGCCGGTGGCCAGCGAGCGCCCGTAGCACATGGCACAGGTGCCGACGGCCGACTCACAGGTCAGGATCGAGCGGGTCTTGACCTCGCCGATGCCGTGGCGGATCAGCTCGTCGATCAGGACGTCACCGAGGTCGGTGTTGGCGGTGGCGAGGAGCTTGCCGTCCACCGTGATGTCCTCGGCCAGCATGCGGGCGTAGACGCTGGTCTCGACGTCGTCGGCCTTGCGCAGGACGCCGTCCGCACCCACGGAGCCGATCGCCAGCTTCAGGCCGCGCTCGGTGCCGCAGTCCTCCTCGCGAATGATGACGTCCTGGGAGACGTCGACCAGACGACGGGTGAGGTAACCGGAGTCGGCGGTACGGAGGGCGGTGTCGGCCAGACCCTTACGGGCACCGTGGGTGGAGATGAAGTACTCCAGCACGGACAGACCCTCACGGAACGACGCCTTGATGGGTCGCGGGATGGTCTCGTTCTTGGCGTTCGACACCAGACCACGCATACCGGCGATCTGGCGCATCTGCATCATGTTTCCACGTGCACCCGAGTCGACCATCATGAAGATGGGGTTCGTCTTCGGGAAGTTCACGTTCATGGCCTCGGCGACCTCGTTGGTCGCCTGGGTCCAGATGCCGATGAGCTCCTGCTTGCGCTCGTCGTTGGTGATCAGGCCGCGCTCGTACTGACGCTGGACCTTCTCCGCCTTCGCCTCGTAGCCCTCCAGGATCTGGGGCTTGCTCGGCGGGACGACGACGTCCGAGATCGAGACGGTGACACCCGAGCGGGTCGACCAGTGGAAACCGGCCGCCTTCAGGTTGTCCAGGGTCGCCGCGACGACGACCTTGGGGTAGCGCTCCGCCAGGTCGTTGACGATCGCGGAGAGCTGCTTCTTGCCCACCTCGTAGTCGACGAACGGGTAGTCCTCGGGCAGCAGCTCGTTGAAGAGCGCGCGGCCCAGGGTGGTGGTCAGGCGGAAGGGCTCGCCGTCGAACCAGCTCGACTGGCCGTCCTCGTCCACCGGGGCGGTCCAGCCACGCGGCGGGACGGTGCCGGCCGGCAGGCGCAGCTCGATCGGGGCCTGGACGTCCAGGTCGCGGGCGTCGAAGGCCATGATCGCCTCGGCGGTCGACGAGAAGGTGCGACCGGCGCCCTTCACGTTCTCGCGGTCCGAGGTCAGGAAGAACAGACCGAGCACCATGTCCTGGGTCGGCATGGTGACGGGGCGACCGTCGGCCGGCTTCAGGATGTTGTTCGAGGACAGCATCAGGATGCGGGCCTCGGCCTGCGCCTCCGCGGAGAGCGGCAGGTGGACGGCCATCTGGTCACCGTCGAAGTCCGCGTTGAACGCGGTGCAGACGAGCGGGTGGATCTGGATGGCCTTGCCCTCGACCAGCTGCGGCTCGAAGGCCTGGATGCCGAGGCGGTGCAGGGTGGGCGCACGGTTCAGCAGGACCGGGTGCTCGGCGATGACCTCTTCGAGCACGTCCCACACGACCGGACGGGCACGCTCGACCATGCGCTTGGCCGACTTGATGTTCTGCGCGTGGTTCAGGTCGACCAGGCGCTTCATCACGAACGGCTTGAAGAGCTCCAGCGCCATGGCCTTCGGCAGACCGCACTGGTGCAGCTTGAGCTGCGGGCCGACGACGATGACCGAACGGGCCGAGTAGTCGACTCGCTTGCCGAGCAGGTTCTGACGGAAACGACCCTGCTTGCCCTTCAGCATGTCGCTGAGGGACTTCAGCGGGCGGTTGCCCGGGCCGGTGACCGGACGGCCGCGGCGGCCGTTGTCGAACAGCGCGTCGACGGCCTCCTGGAGCATGCGCTTCTCGTTGTTCACGATGATCTCGGGGGCACCGAGGTCGAGCAGGCGCTTCAGGCGGTTGTTGCGGTTGATCACGCGGCGGTACAGGTCGTTCAGGTCGGAGGTCGCGAAGCGGCCACCGTCCAGCTGCACCATCGGACGCAGGTCCGGCGGGATGACCGGGACGCAGTCCAGCACCATGCCGTTGGGCTTGTTGGTGGTCTGCAGGAACGCGGAGACGACCTTGAGGCGCTTGAGCGCACGGGTCTTCTTCTGGCCCTTGCCGGTGCGGATGATCTCGCGCAGGCGCTCGGACTCCTCCGCCAGGTCGAAGGTCTCGAGGCGGTCCTTGAGGGCCGCCGCGCCCATCGAGCCGGAGAAGTAGGTGCCGAAGCGGTCGCGCAGCTCGCGGTAGAGCAGCTCGTCGCCCTCGAGGTCCTGGACCTTGAGGTTCTTGAAGCGGGCCCACACCTCGTCGAGGCGGTCGAGCTCGCGCTGCGCGCGGTCGCGCAGCTGCTTCATCTCGCGCTCGGCGCCCTCGCGCACCTTGCGGCGCACGTCGGCCTTGGCGCCCTCGGCCTCCAGCTCGGCCAGGTCGGTCTCGGCCTTCTTGGCGCGGGCCTCGAGGTCGGAGTCGCGACGGTTCTCGATCTGCTGGCGCTCGACCGAGACGTGCGCCTCCAGGGACGGCAGGTCGCGCTGGCGGCGCTCGTCGTCGACCCAGGTGATCATGTAGGCGGCGAAGTAGATGACCTTCTCGAGGTCCTTCGGCGCCAGGTCGAGCAGGTAGCCCAGACGGGACGGCACGCCCTTGAAGTACCAGATGTGGGTGACCGGGGCGGCCAGCTCGATGTGGCCCATCCGCTCGCGGCGCACCTTGGCGCGGGTCACCTCGACGCCGCAGCGCTCGCAGATGATGCCCTTGAAGCGGACGCGCTTGTACTTACCGCAGTAGCACTCCCAGTCCCGGGTGGGGCCGAAGATCTTCTCGCAGAAGAGGCCGTCCTTTTCGGGCTTCAGGGTGCGGTAGTTGATGGTCTCCGGCTTCTTGACCTCGCCGTGCGACCACTGGCGGATGTCGTCGGCGGTGGCCAGGCCGATGCGGAGCTCGTCGAAGAAGTTGACGTCAAGCACTGGTCGTCAAGCCCTCTTTCGTAAGTCGAGAGTCGTTCATGTGGTCTGAGGGGGGCCTGGGGGCGGGCCGGCCGCTGCTGCGGCCGGCCCAGCCTCCGTCAGACCTCTTCGACGCTGCTCGGCTCGCGCCGGGACAGGTCGATGCCGAGCTCCTCGGCGGCGCGGAACACGTCCTCGTCGGAGTCCCGCATCTCGATGGACTGGCCGTCCGAGGACAGCACCTCCACGTTGAGGCAGAGCGACTGCATTTCCTTGATGAGGACCTTGAAGGACTCGGGAATGCCGGGCTCGGGGATGTTCTCGCCCTTGACGATGGCCTCGTAGACCTTGACTCGGCCGAGGACGTCGTCGGACTTGATGGTGAGCAGCTCCTGGAGCGCGTAGGCCGCGCCGTACGCCTCGAGGGCCCACACCTCCATCTCACCGAAGCGCTGACCACCGAACTGCGCCTTACCACCGAGCGGCTGCTGGGTGATCATCGAGTACGGACCGGTCGAACGGGCGTGCAGCTTGTCGTCGACCAGGTGGTGCAGCTTGAGGATGTACATGTAGCCGACCGAGACCGGCATCGGGAACGGCTCGCCGGAGCGGCCGTCGAACAGGCGGGCCTTGCCGGTGGAGTTCACCAGGCGCTCACCGTCACGGGTGAGGGTGGTGTTGTCCAGCAGGCCGGTGATCTCGTCCTCGCGGGCGCCGTCGAAGACCGGGGTGGCGAGGTTGGTGCCGCCCTGGACGGTGTCGGCGCCGATCGCCTGGAGCCGCTGGGCCCACTCGTCGGCGAGGCCGGAGACGTCCCAGCCCTGCTTGGCGAGCCAGCCGAGGTGGATCTCCAGGACCTGTCCCGGGTTCATTCGGGACGGGACACCCAGCGGGTTGAGGATGATGTCGACCGGGGTGCCGTCCTCGAGGAACGGCATGTCCTCGACCGGGAGGATCTTGGAGATGACACCCTTGTTGCCGTGACGGCCGGCGAGCTTGTCACCGTTGGTGATCTTGCGCTTCTGGGCCACGTAGACGCGGACCAGCTGGTTGACACCCGGGGGAAGCTCGTCGCCCTCCTCGCGGTCGAACACGCGCACGCCGATGACCTTGCCGGACTCACCGTGCGGGACCTTCAGCGAGGTGTCGCGGACCTCACGGGCCTTCTCGCCGAAGATCGCGCGGAGCAGGCGCTCCTCCGGGGTCAGCTCGGTCTCACCCTTCGGGGTGACCTTGCCGACCAGGATGTCGCCGGTGACGACGTCGGCGCCGATGCGGATGATGCCGCGCTCGTCGAGGTCCGCCAGGACCTCCTCGGAGACGTTCGGGATGTCCCGGGTGATCTCCTCGGGGCCGAGCTTGGTGTCACGGGCGTCGACCTCGTGCTCCTCGATGTGGATCGAGGAGAGGACGTCGTCCTGCACGAGGCGCTGCGACAGGATGATCGCGTCCTCGTAGTTGTGACCCTCCCACGACATGAACGCCACGAGCAGGTTCTTGCCGAGGGCCATCTCGCCCTCGTCGGTGCACGGGCCGTCGGCCAGCACCTGGCCGGACTCGACCCGGGCGCCCTCGTCCACGAGCACCTTCTGGTTGAAGGCGGTGCCCTGGTTGGAGCGGGTGAACTTGGCGGCGCGGTACGTGGTGTACGTGCCGTCGTCGTTGGCCACGGTGACGTAGTCGGCCGAGACCTCCTGGACGACACCGGCCTTCTCGGCGGTGATGACGTCCGCGGCGTCGACGGCGCAGCGGTACTCCATGCCGGTACCGACCAGCGGAGCCTCGCTCTTCAGCAGCGGCACCGCCTGGCGCATCATGTTCGAGCCCATGAGCGCGCGGTTGGCGTCGTCGTGCTCGAGGAAGGGGATCATGGCGGTCGCGACCGACACCATCTGGCGCGGCGAGACGTCCATGTAGTCGATCTCGGTGCCCGGGATGTAGTCGATCTCGCCACCACGGCGGCGGACCAGGACGCGCGGCTCCGCGAAGTGCAGGTCCTCGGTCAGCGGCGCGTTCGCCTGGGCGATGACGTAGCGGTCCTCCTCGTCGGCGGTGAGGTAGTCCACCTTCTCGGTGACCACACCGTCGACGACCTTGCGGTACGGCGTCTCGATGAAGCCGAACGCGTTGACCCGACCGTACGAGGCCAGCGAGCCGATCAGACCGATGTTCGGGCCTTCGGGGGTCTCGATCGGACACATGCGGCCGTAGTGCGAGGGGTGCACGTCACGGACCTCGAAGCCGGCCCGCTCACGGGACAGACCACCGGGGCCCAGCGCGGACAGACGACGCTTGTGGGTCAGGCCCGACAGCGGGTTCGTCTGGTCCATGAACTGCGACAGCTGGCTGGTGCCGAAGAACTCCTTGATGGAGGCGACGACCGGCCGGATGTTGATCAGGGTCTGCGGCGTGATCGCCTCGACGTCCTGGGTGGTCATGCGCTCGCGCACGACGCGCTCCATACGGGCGAGACCCGTACGGACCTGGTTCTGGATGAGCTCGCCGACGTTGCGCAGGCGGCGGTTGCCGAAGTGGTCGATGTCGTCGACCTCGACCACGATGTCGCGGCCTTCGTCGTCACGCCACTCGGTCTCGCCCGCGTGCAGCTTCACCAGGTACTTGATCGCACCGATGATGTCGGGCTCGGTGAGCACGCCGGAGTCCAGCGACTCGGCGTTGCCCAGCTTGCGGTTGACCTTGTAACGGCCGACCTTGGCGAGGTCGTAGCGCTTCGGGTTGAAGTAGAGGTTCTCCAGAAGCGTCTGCGCGGCCTCGCGCGTGGGCGGCTCGCCCGGGCGCAGCTTGCGGTAGATGTCCAGCAGCGCGTCGTCCTGGCCCTGGGTGTGGTCCTTCTCCAGGGTGGCGCGCATCGACTCGTACTCGCCGAACTCCTCGAGAATCATCTCGTTGGTCCAGCCGAGCGCCTTGAGCAGCACGGTGACGGACTGCTTGCGCTTGCGGTCGATGCGGACGCCGACCATGTCGCGCTTGTCGATCTCCATCTCCAGCCAGGCACCACGCGAGGGGATGACCTTGCAGGAGTAGATGTCCTTGTCGGACACCTTGTCCAGGGTGGAGTCGAAGTACACACCCGGGGAGCGGACCAGCTGCGAGACGACGACACGCTCGGTGCCGTTGATCACGAACGTGCCCTTGTGGGTCATGAGCGGGAAATCGCCCATGAAGACCGTCTGAGACTTGATCTCACCGGTCTCGTTGTTGGTGAACTCGGCCGTGACGAAGAGCGGGGCCGCGAACGTGAAGTCGCGGTCCTTGCACTCGTCAATGGAGTTCTTCGGCGGCTCGAAACGGTGGTCGCGGAAGGTCAGCGACATCGACCCACTGAAGTCCTCGATCGGGGAGATCTCCTCGAAGATCTCCTCCAGACCGGACTTGGTGGGGACGTCCTGACCACTCTCCAGGGCCGCCTCGACCCGGGCCTTCCAGGCCGCGTTGCCGAGCAGCCAGTCAAAGCTCTCGGTCTGCAGGGCCAGGAGGTTCGGGACCTCGAGGGGCTCCTTGATCTTCGCGAAGGAGACGCGGAGCGGGGCGGTGGATGCGGCGGAATTGTTCGAGGCGTTGCGCGGCGCGGCCAAGAGGGGGGTCCTTCCGAGGGCTCGGAGCTCACTACGCGCGTACCAGCCGGGCCTGCTTGGGCTTGGTGCCGCCTCCCTCGCCACTGGCCTCTGCCGGAGTCGAAACCCCAGGTCAGAGCCGCTTTGCGGAGGCGGTGCCAGACCCCTTCAGGGCAACGCAAACTCCGGGCGACGAGTCACGGAGCAGCTAACAGGCAGCGCAAAGGGACAGTGTAGCCAAAGGCGACACTGCTGTCCAGCTCTGATTCGGAGACCGAATCGGAGACTCCTCCCGGTAGCCGGCGAGCGCAGGCGCCCACCGGGTACTGCTCTAACTCACGTGGAGTCATTTCCCGCCGGAGCCACTGGTTATGCATCCAGCAGCGGACCAACCGGGCGGACTCGCGCCTTGAGAATCGCGCGCCGCGCCGGGTTCGTCAAGGGCCCACCGGCGGTGCGGGCCTCGATCGGTCTATCGGTCCGGAGCCCCTCCGCGTTACAGAAACCGTGGTGGGGCCGCCCTCGACGACGGTGATCACCATACCCCCCGGCACCGACGCTGCCGAGTGGGCCGCCGGCCGCGCCGGCGGGCCGGACCGGCCGGTCGGGGGAACCGGGCCGTGGACGGCCCGACGGGGCCCGGCCCCGGCCCGGAAACGCGAAAAAGCCGGGCCGACCACCCACAAGGGTGATCGGCCCGGCTTCAGGCCCCCTCAGAGGGGGCGAGAAGTCACTTGACGGTGACCTTGGCGCCGGCACCCTCGAGGGCGGCCTTGGCCTTCTCGGCAACGTCCTTGGCAACCTTCTCCAGGACCTTGGCACCAGCGGTGTCAACGAGGTCCTTGGCCTCCTTCAGGCCGAGGGAGGTCAGGGTGCGCACCTCCTTGATGACCTGGATCTTCTTGTCGCCAGCGGCCTCGAGGATGACGTCGAACTCGTCCTGCTCCTCAGCGGCCTCGGCCGGGGCGCCCGGGGCGGCAATGCCGGCAACGGCGACCGGGGCGGCGGCGGTGACGTCGAACTTCTCCTCGAAGGCCTTCACGAAGGCGGCCAGCTCGATGAGGGTGAGCTCCTCGAACTGCGCGAGCAGCTCGTCCTGGGACAGCTTCGCCATGATGGCGTCCTTCCACTAAATCGGCAGGTTGGTGCCGGATGTACGGGTGGGGCGGGCGTACGGGCCCGCAGCGAGGCGTGAGCCTGCCGAATTACTCGGCGGCAGCGTCCTCGGCGGCGGGAGCCGGCGTACCGGCACCGCCCTGCTCGACCTTGTCGCGCAGCGCGTCCACAGTGCGGACGAGCTTCGACGGCAGGGCCTGGAAGAGCGCGGCAGCCTGGGACTGCTTGGCCTTCAGGGCACCCGCCAGCTTGGCGAGCAGCACCTCGCGGGACTCGAGGTCCGCGAGCTTCTTGATCTCATCGGCGGACAGCGCCTTGCCGTCAAGGACACCGCCCTTGATGATGAGAGCGGGGTTCTCCTTGGCGAAGTCACGCAGAGCCTTCGCCGACTCCACCGGGTCACCGGTGACGAAGGCAACAGCCGTCGGACCGTTGAACAGGTCGTCGAGCTCCGTGATCCCGACCTCATTGGCCGCGATCTTGGTCAGCGTGTTCTTCACCACGGCGTACTCGGCGTTGTCGCCGAGCGAGCGACGCAGGGTCTTGACCTGCTTCACCGAGAGACCGCGGTACTCGGTGAGCAGCGCCGCGGAGGAGCCACGGAACTTGTCCGTGATCTCGGCGACGGCAGCAGCCTTGTCGGGCCTGGCCATAGGCTTACGCCTCCTTCCGTGATGTCGAAGTCGGGCCGACCGCGAAAGTCGACCTAGGTCGCCGCGGACCGATTGGACGGAAGGAAAGCTCCTGCGTAAATGCAACGAGCCCCGGTGCGCAGGGGCACGGGGCTCGGAACGACCTCGACGGGCGGCCGCGCGAACGCGGAACCCGGAAGTCGAAGCTCCAGACACACCTGCGCGGGCTGCCTGCGACGAAGCGCAGATCCTTCGGCCACCTGCTCCCTGACGGGGGCGTGGTGACAACCAGCGGTCTTTGGCTTCGGCCAGATTAGCCGGAGGCGTTCGCAAGGTGCAAATCGCCCTCGGACGGAGCAGGCCCGGAGCGGCTCAGCGGGCCAGCGGGGAGACCGTCCGGACGCCGGTGTCCACGGTGTCCGACTCGGCCGGCGCCTGCGCCGAGAGCAGCGCCCCGGCGTGGTCGGTGTAGAGCACCGAGTCGTCCGCCCGGCCGCTGTCCCCGCTGCCCGTGCGCTGGAGCCGGACCAGCTGGTCCTTGTCGTTGAGCCAGAGGTCCAGGGTGAGCGAGAGCGAGCCGCCGGGCGCGAGCGCGGTCCGCAGACCGTCCCGGCGGGACGGGGTCAGCTGGGTCTGGGCGGCCGCGTACCTCTCGGCGGTGGTGGCGACCCGGTAGTGCTCGACGGTCGAGTCCTCGAACTTCTCCTCGCCGACGAAGACCGGGTCCGTCCCCTCGGCGGTGGCCGCGGTCAGCGCCTCGACCGGGTTCAGCAGGTCGATCAGCCCGGCGTACGGGATCTCCTTGTGGCCGTCCGCGTCCGGCGGGACGGTGAAGCGCTCCCAGTGCTTCCCGCCCTGCCGGGCGGCGGTGGCGGCGTCCCCGCCCTGGTAGGCGACGGTGTCCACGACGATCAGCTGCTCGGCCTCGGCCGGGGTGGAGCGCTTGATCTGGAGCGCGGTCTTGGGCTGCCAGAACAGCGGGCCGGACCCGGCGTCCGCGCCGAGCCGGTAGCTGACCTTGGCCCGGCGGGCGGTCTGCATGGCCAGCTGGGCGGAGAGCAGCACCCCGTGCGGCGAGCGGTCGGTCGGCTTGGCCTGGGCGCTCGGGGAGGCGGTGGAGGGCGAGGCGCTGGTCTGGCTCGGGCTGCCGGACGGCGTGGCGGTCGCACCGCCGCCCCCGCCGCACCCGCTCAGGCCGCTCGCCAGCAGGACGACGACGGTCACTGCCGCCAACCGCTGCCGTCCCGCCATCGCCCGTTCCCCTCTCGCCCGGCCCCGTCCGACGGCGGCCTCGTTCGGGCCACCTTGCCACCCGTCCCCGGCCCGCCCGGCGGCGGCCCCCCTGGGGCCTGCGGATTCCGCCGGGTCGGCGGAGCCCGTCGGCCGGGCGGTCGGGTCAGCTTGAGGAGCCGCTCTTGCCGAGCTTCGCCAGCGCGGAGGCCTCCACCACGTCGGACGCGGCCGGCGGGGCGACGTTGACCGGGGTTCCGTAGTCCGAGTAGAGGACCGAGGTCTTGAACATGCCCGCCTTGGTGTCCCCGGTCTCGGTCCGCTTGACCACCAGCTGGTCGGCGTCGACCCAGACGTCGATCCGCTCCTTGGTGATGCCGGCCGTGGTCAGCTTCTGCTTGATCTGGTCGAGCTTCTCCGGGGTCAGGCCCTTGCCGGACGCCTTGGCCATGTCGTCGATGCTGAGCTCGCCGAAGTAGTGGGTGGTGGCCTTGCCGGCCACCGTCTCCTCGCCGGCCTCGGTCACCTTGCCGGTCGCGATCAGCAGCCGCACGCCCTCGACCGGGTCCGCGTCCTTGAACTGGTCGGTCGACCCCCCGGTCGCCTTGGCCTGGTCGGCGGCGCTGTAGTGCACCCAGTGCTTCCCGTCCAGGAGCTCGACCGCGTCACCACCGATGCGCAGGTACATCCCGTCCTTGGTGAAGCGGTACGGCGCCGACTCGCTGCCGGTGAGGAGCGCGATTCCCTTACCCACCGGCGAGCCGGAGAAGTCCATCGTGAGGTCGCCCTGGATGCCGTCGCCCCAGTGGATGGCGCCCGAGCCCTTCATGGCGATCTCGCCGATCGTGATGGTCTCGTCGACCTTGGCCGAGTTGGCCGCGCTGGTCTTCTGGGTGACCTGCTCCAGGAAGACCGCCGGGCTGACCTTCGCCGGCTTCGCGTCGGTCGTCGGGGCGGCGGCCGACGGGGTGGCCGGGGCGGCCGTGGTCGGCGCGGCCGGGGCGGCCTTCTTGTCGTCGTTGTTGTCGCACGCGGTAGCGGTCAGCGCCAGGGCGGCGATGACGACGGCGACGGCGGCGGTGTTGCGGGTTCCAGCCATGATTCCCCCCTTGAGGACCCCGGGCGCGTGACGCGCCCGGGGGTGCAGCCGGTCGGTGCGGGTGGGCTCGGTGTCCGGTCCGGCCGGATCAGCCGAGCAGCTTGAGCAGGTCGGATTCCTTGCCGAGGTCGTTCGCGGCGGGTGCGGTGATCGCGGCGGCCTTGCCGAGGTCGGAGTACTTGATGGTGACGGCCTTCTTCTCGCCGTTGGTGTCGCCGTACTCCTTGTACTGGACGAGCTCCTGCTTGGCGTTCAGCCAGAAGTCGATGGTGAGGGTCTTGCCGTCCTCCTCCAGCGTCTTCTGGGCGGACTTGCGCTGGTCCGCCGAGAGCGACGTCATCCCGGCCACCAGCGCGGCGGTGTCCTGTTCCGCCCGCAGGTGGACGGTCTGGACTCCGTCCACGGCCTCCTGGCCGACCTTGGAGAGCTTGCCGCTCTGGGCCCCGACGGTGAGCAGGATGACCGGGTTGGTCATCTGGCCGACCATCCGGAAGCTGTCGCCCGTCTGGTCGGCGGGCATCTTGATCCAGTGCTTGCCGCCCAGGGCCGGGGCGATGTCGTCGCCGCCGCCGAGGTAGGCGTCCGTGCCGAGCACCCGGATCCGGAGCTTCTTGCCCTCGATGTCGCTGGCCATGTCCACGGCCGCCTTGGCCGGGTCCTTCCAGTCCGCGTCGCCGGTGCCGCCCGGGTCGGTGGGGTCGGCCGGGGTCATGGTGATCTTGCCGTTGCCGGCCTTCTGCATCACCACGGCCGCGGCGGCCAGTGCGGCCTTCGGGTCCGCGTTGAGGGCCGCGGCGAGCGGGTCGGCGGGCTTGGCGTCGGCGGACTTGGTCTCAGCGGGCTTGGCCTCGCCGGTCTTGGTGTCGCCGGCCTTGGCGTCGCCGCCCTTGGCGTCACTGCCGCAGGCGGTGGCCGCACCGAGCAGGACGGCCGCCGTCGCGACGGCCGAGGCGAGGCGCAGAGCGCGCATGGAGCTACCCCCGAGAGTTTCCTGATATCCCATGGAAGAACTGATTGTCAGCTCTTCCCATGTTCTTTTCACGCGGACTCTAACGGATCACCCGATTACCCACACACCGGATATCCCCTCCCCCTCGACCCCCGTCGGCCTCCCCGTCACCCGGCCGGGGTCGTCGGTGCCGTGTCCGCCGCCCCCGGAGCCGAGACATCGGTCGTGGTCACCGTGGTTCCCGCGCTCCCCCGGACCGTCTCACGCAGCCGCAGCAGCTGCATGCCGGGCCCGATCCAGACGTCGTAGCCGATCGTCGCCACCCCGTGCTGCCGGTACCAGTCCAGTGTGGCGGCGCGCTGCTTCGGACTCAACTCGTCGTCCTTGCCGAACAGTTCGGCCAGCGGCGCGGAACCCTGGTAGTGCGCCACGGTCACCCCGGCCAGCTGCTCGCCGCCGAGCGAGCGGAGTGTGACGCCCTGGGCGACCTCGTACGCCCGGCTGCCCGGGTTGGTGATCAGCGCCGTCGTCCAGCCGCCCGCGAAGCCCTCCGGGTCGGGGCCCGCCGCGGGGTCGACCGCCTCGGCGGTCCGCCGCTCCGCGTGCTTGGCCGCGCCGCCCTGGTAGACGAGGTCGAGCGCACCGTCCTTGACGGTCAGCAGTCCCCTGCCCAGCTCGTCGGTGACGGCCAGTCGGGCCTCGTCCGCCGCGCCCCAGACCAGGGAGCCGCTCGCGGTGCGCCGGCCCGCCGGGCCCTCCTGGACCACGTCGATCCGGGCGCTGCCCGAGTCGTCCAGCGCCTGCGCGGCCGTGAGCACCACCTGCTTGGGCGGCACCGGCGCCGGCCTTCCGGGGGTGCCGGTGGTCGGGGCGGCCAGCAGGCTGCACCCGGTGGTGGTGGCGAGCAGCAGGGCTGCCACGAGAACGGTGGGGCGGGGGGCGGGCGGCACGGCACACTCCGGCGGTCACAGGTTCTCCACGTGCTGACCGGCAGAGCGTACGACGGTTCGGCCCGCCGTTCCCATCCGCCGGTGTCCCGATCGGGCAACCGTTGCGGCCCACCGGCCCCGCCCCGGCCCCGTTCGGCCCCGCCCCGGCCGCGCCCGGGAACGACGGCGGGCCCGCACCCCCGGTGAAGGGGGTGCGGGCCCGCCGTACGGACTGCTCTAGAGCACTGGGGCTCAGACCGCGGCCGGGTCCTCCTCGACGAGGAGGTTGCGGGTGCGGTTCGGGTCCACCAGGATGCCGGGGCCCATGGTGGTGGAGAACGCGGTCTTCTTGATGTACCGGCCCTTGGCGGCGGACGGCTTGGCGCGGAGCACCTCGTCCAGCGCGGCGGCGTAGTTCTCGACCAGCTGCTCGTCGGTGAAGGAGGCCTTACCGATGATGAAGTGCAGGTTCGAGTGCTTGTCGACGCGGAACTCGATCTTGCCGCCCTTGATGTCGTTGACAGCCTTGGCGACGTCCGGGGTCACGGTGCCGGTCTTCGGGTTCGGCATCAGACCACGGGGGCCGAGCACGCGGCCGAGGCGGCCGACCTTGCCCATGAGGTCCGGGGTGGCGACGACGGCGTCGAAGTCCAGCTTGCCCTTCGCGACCTCGTCGATCAGCTCGTCGGCACCGACGATGTCGGCGCCCGCAGCACGCGCGGCCTCGGCACGCTCGCCGGTCGCGAAGACCAGGACCCGAGCGGTCTTACCGGTGCCGTGCGGGAGGATCACGGTGCTGCGGACCATCTGGTCGGCCTTGCGCGGGTCGACGCCCAGACGCATGGCGACCTCAACGGTGCCGTCGAACTTGGTGGTGCTGGTCGCCTTGGCGAGGCGGACGGCCTCGAGGGGGGCGTAAAGGCGCTCGCGGTCGACCTGGGCGTCCGCGGCCTTCAGGGCCTTGCTGCGCTTCATGGCTGCTCCTGAATGGTGATTGGAGTTGTGGTGTTCGACGGGCCTGCGCAGGCCCTACCACGGGGGACGGCTGAGCCGTTTTGTCCCTGGTGGGACGGGGGCGCTCAGCCCTCGACGGTGATGCCCATCGACCGGGCGGTGCCGGCGATGATCTTCTCCGCGGCGTCCAGGTCGTTGGCGTTCAGGTCGGGCATCTTCGTGGTGGCGATCTCACGGACCTGGGCGCTGGTGAGCTTGGCGACCTTGGTCTTGTGCGGCTCGCTGGAGCCCTTGTCGACACCCGCGGCCTTCAGGATGAGGCGCGCGGCCGGCGGCGTCTTCGTGATGAAGGTGAAGGAACGGTCCTCGTAGACCGTGATCTCCACCGGCACGATCATGCCGCGCTGCGACTCGGTCGCAGCGTTGTAGGCCTTGCAGAACTCCATGATGTTCACGCCGTGCTGGCCCAGCGCGGGGCCGACCGGCGGCGCCGGGTTGGCCGCGCCGGCGTTGATCTGGAGCTTGATAAGCCCCGTGATCTTCTTCTTCTTGGGAGGCATGTCTCTCCGGGTCCTTCCGAGAGGTGATTGCTGGTGCGTGCGGAACCGGGGCGACACCCGGCCGCCAGCACACACATCGGACCAGGCTAACGCGTCCGCGCCGCTGGACCAAAACGGATTCGGGGCGGGGCCCGCAGGCCCCGCCCCGAATCCGAAGACCGTATGACTAGTTCTTCTGGATCTGGTCGAAGGAGAGCTCGACCGGGGTCTCCCGGCCGAAGATCTCGACCAGGCCCTTGACCTTCTTCGAGTCCGGGTTGATCTCGTTGATGGTCGCCTGGAGGGTCGCGAACGGGCCGTCGGTGACGGTGACCGAGTCGCCGACCTCGAAGTCCAGGACCTGGATCTCGCTCGGCTTGATCGGCGACGGCTTGCCGGCCTCCTTGGCGGCCTGGCGCTCGACGTCGGGGGCGAGCATCTTGACGACCTCGTCCAGGGTCAGCGGGTACGGGTCGTAGGCGTTGCCGACGAAGCCGGTGACACCCGGGGTGTTGCGCACGACGCCCCAGGACTCGGGGGTGAGGTCCATGCGCACCAGGACGTAGCCGGGGAGCTTGTTCTGGCGGATGGTCTTGCGGTCACCGTTCTTGATCTGGACGACCTCCTCCTGCGGCACCTCGGCCTGGAAGATGTACTCCTCGACGTTCAGCGAGACGGCGCGCTGCTCCAGGTTCTGCTTCACCCGGTTCTCGTAGCCGGCGTAGGTGTGGATCACGTACCACTCGCCCGGCATGAAGCGCAGGTCCTCGCGGAACTTGGCGACGGGGTCGACCTCGACCTCGTCGGCCGGCTCCTCCTCGACGGACTCCTCGGCGACGGCGGACTCGGTGTCGCCCTCCACGTGCGGCGCGGCCTCCTCGGCGGGCTCGCCGGCCTCGGCCTCGTCGTACGCCTCGACCTCGTCCTCGTCGCTGTCCGCGGCGTCCACGATCTGCTCGGCGGGCTCGGCGTCGTCAGCCAGCTCGGCCGCGTCCAGCTCGGCGGCGACATCCGCCTCGCGGACGGTCTCGTCGGCGTCGTACAGGGGGGACTCAGACACGGTGGCGGCTTCTTTCCTGGAGATGGTGAAGGTGGCGCGCTCCTCGACCGGCCCGGCGTACGACCGCTCGCGCGGGCGCCAGGTGAGGTCTCGGAGACTTCAACAGTACCGAGTCCACGGTAACCGCGCGTACGTCCGGCGCCGACAGCTCGACCCGGGCCGAGGATTCGGCCCGGGTCGGGAAGCTGTTCGAGAGGTGGTGCGGCCGTCAGCCGAAGACCAGCAGGCTGAGCTTGGAGAAGCCGTAGTCCAGGCCGGCCACGAAGGCCATCACGACCACCACGAAGGTGACCACGACGGCGGTGTAGTTGGTGAGCTCGTTGCGGGTCGGCCAGACGACCTTGCGCAGCTCGGCGATGATCTGACGGTAGAAGAGGGCCATCCTGGCGAAGAGGCCCTTCTTGGCCCGCTTGCCGGACTTCTTCTGCTTGCCCGACTTCTTGTCGCCCTCGGCCGATGCCATCTCGGCGGCGCCGTCGGCACCCTCGGGGTTGCCGCTCTCAGGCGTTGCGGTGGAGCCCGTGGTCTCCGTCACTCGTCCTCACCTGAATCCGGGTCCTGCCGAACTTCGCCGCGCACCCGGTTTGGGCACGACCAGTCGGCTAGCGGTGCTGATCGGTGCCATCTCCGCATCAAGCCCGCTCACTCCTGTGGAGCGAACGGGCTGAAAACGGATCTAGCAGCAGGGCAAGAGGGACTCGAACCCCCAACCGCCGGTTTTGGAGACCGGTGCTCTACCAATTGAGCTATTGCCCTACGGTGCCTCGCGGCTCCGGTGGCGACCAACCTACCGCATCTCCCCCCGCTGTCTGCACAGGCGGTGGAAGCTCCGATTTTCTCGGCGGGCCGTCGAGCAGCGAGTGTACGTGGTCGAGGGGTGTTTGGTCGAACGTCTTCTTCCGGAGCCGCCCGTCCGGCGTCGGACGTCCGGTCCGGGGGACCCCTTCCGACGGACCGCCGGGGCCGCGATCCGGACGGGAACGTACGGATCGCGATACCCCGATGCCCGGTAGGTCCCGGTTCTGCGACGATGCAGGCATGAGCGCTTCCACCCCGCAGCCCGACCAGTCCATCCGCCCCGCCGACCGCCGGGTCTCCGCCCGGATCGGTGCGATCGCCGAGTCCGCGACCCTCGCCGTGGACGCGAAGGCCAAGGCCCTCAAGGCCGCCGGCCGTCCGGTCATCGGCTTCGGCGCCGGCGAGCCCGACTTCCCCACCCCGGACTACATCGTCGAGGCGGCCGTCGAGGCCTGCCGCGACCCGAAGAACCACCGCTACACCCCGGCGGGTGGCCTGCCCGAGCTGAAGGCCGCGATCGCCGCCAAGACGCTGCGCGACTCCGGCTACCAGGTGGACGCCTCGCAGGTGCTGGTCACCAACGGCGGCAAGCAGGCCATCTACGAGGCCTTCGCCGCGATCCTCGACCCGGGCGACGAGGTCATCGTCCCGGCGCCGTACTGGACCACCTACCCGGAGTCGATCCAGCTGGCCGGCGGCGTCCCGGTGGAGGTCGTGGCCGACGAGACCACCGGCTACAAGGTCTCGGTCGAGCAGCTGGAGGCCGCCCGCACCGAGAACACCAAGGTGGTGCTGTTCGTCTCGCCGTCCAACCCGACCGGCGCGGTGTACACCGAGGCCGAGGCCGAGGCGATCGGTCGCTGGGCACTGGAGCACGGCCTGTGGGTGCTCACCGACGAGATCTACGAGCACCTGGTCTACGGCGACGCGAAGTTCACCTCGCTGCCCGCCCTGCTGCCCGAGCTGGCCGACAAGTGCATCGTGGTCAACGGCGTGGCCAAGACCTACGCGATGACCGGCTGGCGGGTGGGCTGGGTGATCGGCCCCAAGGACGTCATCAAGGCCGCGACCAACCTGCAGTCGCACGCCACCTCGAACGTCTCCAACGTCGCCCAGCGCGCCGCGATCGCCGCCGTCGCCGGCGACCTGTCCGCGGTGCACGAGATGCGCACCGCCTTCGACCGCCGCCGCAAGACGATCGTGCGGATGCTCAACGAGATCGAGGGCGTCCTCTGCCCCGAGCCCGAGGGCGCCTTCTACGCCTACCCGTCGGTCAAGGGTCTGCTGGGCAAGGAGATCCGCGGCCGGCGTCCGCAGACCTCCGCCGAGCTGGCGAGCCTGATCCTGGACGAGGTCGAGGTCGCCGCCGTCCCGGGCGAGGCCTTCGGCACCCCCGGCTACCTGCGGTTCTCCTACGCGCTCGGCGACGAGGACCTGGTCGAGGGCATCAGCCGGATCCAGAAGCTGCTCGGCGAGGCCCGCGACTGACGTCGCTCCGGTACTGACGTCAATCCGACATACGGGATTCACCCGGCACACCGCCTCCTTTCACCCCTTCGGGGGATTGAAAGGAGGCGGTTCCCGTCTGGGGGTCGCATACGGCAGTATCGGTGAATGGAACGCCTGTTGAACCCGCGAGACGTCAGGGGCCTCCCGAAGGCCCACCTGCACCTGCACTTCACCGGATCGATGCGGCCCGCCACCCTCCTGGAGCTGGCCGAGAAGCACGGCGTCCGGCTGCCGGAGGCGCTCAGCTCCGGCGAACCGCCCCGACTGCGGGCCACCGACGAACGGGGCTGGTTCCGCTTCCAGCGGCTGTACGACACCGCCCGCTCGGTGCTGCGGGACGAGCAGGACATCCGCCGGCTGGTCCTGGAGACCGCCGAGGACGAGCGGCGGGACGGCTCCCGCTGGCTGGAGATCCAGGTCGACCCGACCTCGTACGCGCCCCGGCTGGGCGGACTGATCCCCGCCCTGGAACTGATCCTGGACGCGGTGGAGCACGCCGCCGCGGCGACCGGCGTGGGCATCCGGGTCCTGGTCGCGGCCAACCGGATGAAGTCCCCGATGGACGCCCGGACGCTGGCCCGGCTGGCCGTCCGCTACGCCGACCACGGGGTGGTCGGCTTCGGCCTCTCCAACGACGAGCGCCGGGGCATGGCCAGGGACTTCGACCGGGCCTTCGCGATCGCCCGCAACGGCGGGCTGCTGGCGGCCCCGCACGGCGGCGAGCTGTCCGGCCCGGAGTCCGTCCGGGACTGCCTGGACGACCTGGGCGCCGGCCGGATCGGCCACGGCGTGCGGGCCGCCGAGGACCCCCGGCTGATGGAGCGGCTCGCGGACCGGCAGGTCACCTGCGAGGTCTGCCCGTCCTCCAACGTCTCGCTCGGCGTCTACGAGCGCCCCGAGGAGGTCCCGCTGCGCCGGCTCTTCGACGCCGGGGTCCCGCTCGCCCTGGGCGCCGACGACCCGCTGCTGTTCGGCAGCCGACTGGCCGCCCAGTACGAGCTGGTCCGGGACGTGCTGGGCTTCTCCGACGCCGAACTCGCCGAGCTGGCGCGGCAGTCGGTGCGCGGCTCGGTCGCGCCGGAGGCCGTCCGCAGGGAGCTGCTGGCGGACATCGACGCCTGGCTGGTGGGCGACCGCGCCCCCGCCGAGCCGGCCGCCGTGCCCGCCTAGCGCCCGCTCAGAGCGTGACGCCCACCATCACCGGCTCGTTCACCAGCTCCACCCCGAAGGCCTCGCGGACCCCGTCCCGGATCTCCCGGGCCAGTGCCAGCAGGTCCTCGGCGGTGGCCGAGCCGCGGTTGGTGAGCGCCAGGGTGTGCTTGGTGGAGAGCGTCGCCGGGCCGCTGCCGTAGCCCTTGCCGAAGCCCGCCCGGTCGATCAGCCAGGCCGCCGAGGTCTTGGTGCAGCCCTCCGGGGCCGGGTAGGCGGGGGCGTCCTCGGCGCCCGGGCGGGTGCGGAAGGACTCGTACTGGGCGGCCGTGAGCACCGGGTTGGTGAAGAAGGAGCCGGCCGACCAGGTGTCGTGGTCCGCCGGGTCCAGCACCATGCCCTTGCCGGCGCGCAGCAGCAGCACCGCCTTCCAGGCCGTGTCGACCGCCACCCGGTCGCCCTGCTCGACGCCCAGGTGCCGGGCGGTCTCGGCGTAGCGGACGGGGGTGGAGAGCCCCTCGGCGTCCTCCAGGCGGAACCGCACCCGCAGCACCACGTAGCGGTCCGGCTCGGCCTTGAAGCGGCTGTGCCGGTAGGAGAACGCGCACTCGGCGTTCGGGAGCACGACCACCTCGTCGGCGGTGCGGTCGTACGCGACCACCTCGGTGATCGCCTGCGCGACCTCCTGGCCGTACGCGCCCACGTTCTGCACCGGGGTGGCGCCGGCCGAGCCGGGAATGCCGGCCAGGAACTCGATGCCCGCCAGGTGGTGGTCCAGCACGGTCCGGCGGACCACCTCGGACCAGGTCTCGCCGGCCGCGACCTCCAGCGCGGTGCCGTCCAGGGCGAAGCCCTCGGTGGCGATCCGCAGCGCGGTGCCGGAGAAGCCGGCGTCGCCGATCACCAGGTTGGAGCCGCCGCCGAGGACCAGCAGCGGCTCGCCGGCCGCGTCGGCCTCGCGGACGGCCGCGATCACCTCGTCGTCGGTGTGGGCCGTCACCAGGCGGCGGGCCGGGCCGCCGAGCCGGAGCGTGGTCAGCGGGGCGAGGGGGGCGTCGTTTTCTACCAGCACGCCCACCAGCGTACGGGGGCGCCGGGAAGCCGCTTCCCGGGGAAGGCCCTTCCCGGGAAGCGGCTTCCGGTGCCGCCGTCAGGCCTTGACCATCTCGGGCGCCGGCTGTTCCACCGCGGCCGCGGCCGGCGCCTTGCCCCGCCGCGGGATGAGCCCCGCGGCGAGCGCGCCGAGCCCGACGGCGGCCCCGCCGACGTACAGCGCGGGCACCAGCCCGTCCGTGAAGGCCCGGGCCGACTGGTAGCCGCCCTGCGCCGAGAACACCGCGGCGAGCACGGCGACCCCGAGCGCCCCGCCGACCTCGCGCAGCGCGTTGTTGGCGCCGGAGGCGATCCCCTGCTCCTGCGGCCGGACGCCGACCATCACCAGCTGGGCGGTCGGGCCGAAGTACAGCGACATGCCGACCCCGCAGATCACGATGGCCGGGATCAGGGCGAGGTAGTCGAGGCCGGTGCTCCCGTCCGCGACCAGCCCGAACAGCACCAGGCCCACGGCCTGCAGCGCCAGCCCGGCGACCACGATCGGGCGGCCGCCGATCCGGTCGGAGACGATGCCCGCGACCGGCGAGACCAGCAGCGGCATCGCCGTCCACGGCAGCATCCGGATGCCCGCCTCCTGGGGGCTGAAGCCGCCGACCCCCTGGAGGTACTGGCTGATCAGGAAGATCGAGCCGAACATCCCCAGGTACATCAGCAGGCTCGCCGCGTTGACGGCGGAGAAGGTCCGGCTGCGGAACAGCCGCATCGGCAGCATCGGATGGGCGGCCACCCGCTGCTCGTACCAGACGAAGGCGGTCAGCAGCAGGGCGCCGCCGATCAGGGCGCCGAGGACCGGCGGGCTGGTCCAGCCGTCCGGGTTGCCGCGGATCAGGCCGAGGACGACCCCGAACATCCCCAGGCTGACCAGCAGGGTTCCGGGCACGTCCAGGGCCCGGCCCGCGCCCCGGCTCTCGCCGAGCCGCAGGAAGGCCAGCGGCAGCAGGACGAGGCCCACCGGGACGTTCACCCAGAAGATCCACTGCCAGGAGAAGTGCTCGGTCAGCGCGCCGCCGATCAGCGGCCCGGCCGCGACGGCGAGGCCGCTGACGCCCGACCAGACGCCGAAGGCCAGCCCCCGCCTGGCCGGGGGCACCGCGGTGGTGAGCAGGGTGAGGGTGAGCGGCATCATCACCGCGGCCCCGGACCCCTGGACGGCGCGGGCGGCGATCAGCTCGCCGATGCCGGGGGACAGCGCGGCCGCGGCGGAGCCGGCGGTGAAGACCGCCAGGCCGGCCAGGAAGATCCGGCGCCGGCCGAAGCGGTCGCCGAGGGCGGCGCCGAACATCAGCAGCACGGCGAAGCTCAGGGTGTAGGCGCTGACCGTCCATTCGAGGTCGGACAGCCCGCCGCCGAGCTCCTCGCGGATCGACGGCAGTGCGGTGGTGACCACCAGGTTGTCCAGGGCGGCCATGAAGCTGGCCGCGCTGACGATCACCAGGGTCCAGATCGCGGCTCTGCCCATGGCCGGTTTCTCCGTCATGACATCCCCCAGGTTCCTCTAGGTCGCTCTAGGTAGTTATTGCTCAATAACTTTCATGGGCCGAAAAAAGGCCGCCCGGACGCACCGCGCGGCCGCCCGCCCGCTACTCCGGGTCCTCGCACTCGTCGAAGCCGGTCCAGATCCGGTGGTCCTGCGGATAGCCCAGCGCCACCAGGGTGTTGATCAGCATCCCGTGCGCGAAGAACCGCGTGGCGTCCCTCATGTCCCCGCCGATCCGCATCCTGACCCGCTCGAACAGGCTCTCCCAGAGCCGCCGGGCGGTCTCCCCGATCTCCTCCTCGCCGGCCGAGCGGGCCGCGAAGACCGAGACGTAGATCTGCATCTGCATCATGAGCTGGTCACTGTCCTCGACCAGGCCCATGTACGCGCCGGATATCGCGTCGGCGGCCTCCGCGCCGGTCAGCCCGGCCGAGGCCTCGTCGAACACCCGCCAGGTCTCCTCGACGCAGCGTTCGGCGGCCGCGGCGAAGATCGCCTGCTTGCCCGGGAACAGCCGGAACAGGTACGGCTGCGAGACGCCCACCCGGCGGGCGATCGCCTCGGTGGAGGTGCCGTGGTACCCGCCCCGGGCGAACTCGATCAGGGCGGCGCGGACGACGCTCTCGCGCCGCTCCTCCGCACTCATCCGGATGCTCGACTTCGCCATGGCTCCCAAGTTAGTGGCCGATCACTAGCCAGGCAAGACCCGCGGCCGCGGCCGGAGCTCCCGGTGCGGGCACTCCGGCCGCGGCCGCCGGTGCGCGGAAGCGGCTCAGCCGAGCCGGACGACGGCCCGGGACATGCCGAGCACCTTCTGGCCGCCCGTGGTGGCCAGCAGGTCGACCTGCACCCTGCGGTCGTCCAGCTTCTTGGCGACCTTGGCCGAGACCTCGACCACCGCGCCGACCCCGTCGTTCGGCACCGGCACCGGCCGGGTGAAGCGCACGCCGTACTCGACCACCGCGGCCGGGTCGCCGACCCAGTCGGTGACCACCCGGATCGCCTCGGCCATGGTGAACATGCCGTGCGCGATGACGTCCGGCAGGCCGACCTCCAGGGCGAACTTCTCGTTCCAGTGGATCGGGTTGAAGTCGCCCGAGGCGCCCGCGTAGCGCACCAGTGTGTCGCGGGTCACTGGGAAGGACTGCGCCGGCAGCTCGGTGCCGACCTCGACCTCGTCGTAGCTGATCGCCATCGCGCTCACTCCCCCGCCTCGTCGGCGGCCCGGGCCACCAGGGTCATGACCGACGTCACAACGTGCTCGCCGGTCGCGTCCGTCACCTCGCCGCGCACGGTGAGCACGTCGTTGCCCGCCAGCGACTTGATGTTGTCGATGGTCACCGCGACCGACAGCCGGTCACCGGCCCGCACCGGGCGGGTGTAGACGAACTTCTGGTCGCCGTGCACCACCCGGCTGAAGTCCAGACCCAGCTCCGGGTCCTCGATCACCTGGGCGGCCGCCCGGTAGGTGACCACGAAGGGGAAGGTCGGCGGGGCGATCACGTCGGAGTGACCCAGCGCCTTCGCCGCCTCCGGGTCGGCGTACGCCGGGTTGGCGTCCCCGATCGCGGTCGCGAACTCGCGGATCTTCTCCCGGCCGACCTCGTACGGCTCGGTGGGCGGGTAACTACGCCCGATGAAGGAGGGGTCGAGCGCCATGGCAGCTCCTCGGAACGCGGATGGATACGAAAAAACTCCGGGCCGCACCCCCCAGTGAGGGATGCGGCCCGGAGTAGAAGACCTGAATTCACACAGGCCCGGCGCCCTACGGGAGGGTCAGCGGGTCTCGCGGTGCGCGGTGTGCGAGTTGCAGCGGGGGCAGTGCTTCTTCATCTCAAGACGGTCCGGGTCGTTACGCCGGTTCTTCTTGGTGATGTAGTTCCGCTCCTTGCACTCCACGCAGGCCAGCGTGATCTTCGGGCGGACGTCGGTGGCAGCCACGGGAGTGCCTTCCTTGGACAACGAATAAGAACACAACAAGAGTAGCCGACCGGGAGTGCGATCTCCCGACCGACTACGCGGGGTAGCGGTGACCGGACTTGAACCGGTGACACAGCGATTATGAGCCGCTTGCTCTACCAACTGAGCTACACCGCCACAGTGATCCGCAGCACAGCCGGAGCTGACTGCTTCTCACCCGAGCCCCCATGCGGAATCGAACCGCAGACCTTCTCCTTACCATGGAGACGCTCTACCGACTGAGCTATAGGGGCGAACGAGGAAGAGATTACACGTTTCGCGGCCGGAGGTGAAATCCGTATCCCGCGGCGAAGACCGCAGGTGGGCGACGGGTACGGACGGGCGATCCAAGGCCGGGCGTTCGATCGGCCCGCGAGCCCCACGGCCCGACCCGATACGACTATTGCCCGCCTCCCGGCGACCCGCCTCCCGGGCCCATAGGCTCGTCGCTCATTGATCGGGAGGACTGGCCGGCGGTACGGGCCAGCCGTACGGGGCCGACCGCACGGGCCGGCCCGAGAAGGAGCCGGCGATGGACAGCGCAGCCGCCGACGGGCCGCAGCCCTGGCCCGGCCCGGCGGCCAACCCGCTCGGGCACGGCCCGGTCCTGCTGCTCACCGGCGCCCGACTCGCCGACGGGCGCGTGGTGGACGTCCGGATCAGCGGCGACCGCATCCAGGCGGTCGGCACCGTCGGCAGCCTCGGCCCGCTGCCCGCCCTGCCCGGCGCCCCCACCGTCACCACCGGCGCCCGGATCGACCTGCGCGGCTACCTGCTGCTCCCGGCCCCCGCCGAGGCGCACGCCCACTACGACGCCGCCTTCTCCGCCGCCCTGCCCACCCCGCCGTCGGACACCCCGGCCGACCTCACCCGGCGGATCACCGAGGCCGCGCTGACCTCCCTCGGCTACGGCGCCACCGCCCAGCGCACCCACGTCCGGATCGGCGACGTGCACGGACTGCGCCGGCTGGAGGCCGTGCTCACCGCCCGGCAGGCGCTGAGCGGGCTGGCCGAGCTCCAGGCGGTGGCGATGCCACGGCTGCTCACCGGGCGGGCCGGCGCGGACGGCCGGGCGCAGCTGCGCGAGGCGCTCAAGCTGGGCGCCACGGCGGCCGGCGGCTGCCCGGAGCTGGACCCGGACCCCTCCGGCTACGTACAGCTGCTGCTGGAGGCGGCCCGCGAGGCCGACTGCTCGGTGGACCTGCACGCCAGCGCCGCCGACGCCGCCCAACTCGCCCGGATGGCCGGGGCGTTGGCGCCGCTTCGGCCACGGGTGACGCTCGGCCCGTGCGGGGCGCTGGCCCGCGGCGCGTCGACGGTGCTGGCGACCAGCGGGGTGCGGGTGGTCTGCCTGCCGCAGAACGGCTGCTGCACCGGACTTGAGGGTCGGCCGGCGGGCCTGCGGCCGGGCCTGGTACGGGAGTTGGCGGCGGCCCGGGTGCCGTTGGCGGCGGGCAGCGGGGCGCTGCGCGACCCGTCCAACCCGGTCGGCCGGGCGGATCCACTGGAGTCGGCCTATCTGCTGGCGGCCGGTGGGGAGTTGGACCCGGAGGCGGCGTACGACGCGGTGGCGAACCAGGCCCGGGCGGCGCTCGGACTGGCGCCGGTCCGGGTGGACGCCGGGTTCCCGGCGGAACTGCTGGCGGTGCGCGGGGACAGCCTGGCCGGGGCGCTCGCGGGCGGGCACAGCCGGCTGGTGGTGCACAGCGGCCGGGTGGTCAGCCGGACCAGCGCGGTCCGGGAGTTCGCGGACACGGTGGCGCTGGCGCTGCCCCGCCAGTGCGGGGGCGGGGAGGACTGAGCGGGCCGGACCGGCCCCGACGGCAGATGGGGGCGCGCGACGGGTGTCGCGCGCCCCTCCCCCACCTGCCGGCCGTCCATGGGACGGCTGTCGAAGCGGCCCCAGGCCTCCCCCACACGGAGCAGGGCCGCTCGTTCGGGATCGACACTACGCCCACGGAGCACCGCCCCCGAGCGGCCTTGACGCCGTCCTGTCGCCCACCGGGGCGCTCTTGACGGGCCGTTGACGCAGGCTGCGGCATCGGTCCGTCACGGCACGTAGCGGTACCCGATCCCCGGCTCGGTGACCAGGTGCCGCGGCCGGGCCGGGTCGCGCTCCAACTTGCGGCGCAGCCCGGCGAAGTAGACCCGAAGGTAGTTGCCGCGCCCCTCCTGGGCCGGGCCCCACACCTCGCGCAGGATCTGCCGGCCGGGCACCAGCCGGCCGGGGTTGGCGAGCAGCAGGGCGAGGATGCGCCACTCGGTCGGGGTGAGCCGGACCGGGCCGTTCGGGCCGTTCACCGCGGTGGCCGCGAGGTCCACGGTGTGGTCGCCGATCACCGGCCGGCTCAGCGGCACACCGCCCAGCGGCCGGCGCAGCACGGCGCGCAGCCGGGCCAGCAGCTCGTCCATCAGGAACGGCTTGGTGAGGTAGTCGTCGGCGCCCGCGTCCAGGGCGCCCACCTTGTCGGCCGCGTCGGTCCGGCCGGAGAGCACGATGATCGGCACCGCGCTGTGGGTGCGCAGGCCGCGCAGCACGTCCATCCCGTCGAGGTCGGGCAGGCCGAGGTCGAGCAGGACGGCGTCCGGGGCGCTGTGCGCGGCACGGTCGAGCGCCTCGCCGCCGGTGGCCGCGGTGCGGACGGCGTACTGCCGGGCGCTGAGGTTGATCCGCAGGGTGCGCAGGAGGGCCGGCTCGTCGTCGACGACCAGGATCTCGCTCACGTGTCCGCCTCGCTTCGCTCGATGGTGGGGTCGGCGGCGGGCAGGGTGAGCAGCATGGTGGTGCCGCCGCCCGGGGTGTCCTCGACCTCCAGGCTGCCGCCCATCGCCTCGGCGAGGCCGCGGGAGAGGGCGAGTCCGAGGCCGACGCCGGTGGTGTTGTCGGTGTCGCCGAGGCGCTGGAAGGGCAGGAAGACCCGGTCGCGGTCCTCGGGGGCGATGCCGGGGCCGCGGTCGATCACCCGGATCTCGACCTGGTCGGCGTGGTGGCTGCCGGTCACCAGGACGGGCGCGCCGGGGGCGTTGTACCGCAGCGCGTTGGTGATCACGTTGGCGAGCACCCGCTCCAGCAGCGGCGGGTCGGCGAGCACCGGCGGGGTCGTGTCCAGGTCCAGCGGCTGGATCGGCGCGTACGGGTCGGGGAGGCTGTCGAGCGCCCGGGGCAGGATCTCGTCCAGGTGGGTCTCGGTGAGGTGCAGGGTGAGCGCGCCGGCCTGGAGGCGGCTCATGTCGAGCAGGTTGTCGACCAGCCGGGTGAGCTTGACCAGCGACTCGTCGGCGGTAGCGAGGAGTTCGGCCTGGTCCTCGGGCGAGAACTCGACGTCGGGGCTGCGCAGCGAGCCGACCGAGGCCCGGGCGGCGGCCAGCGGGGTGCGCAGGTCGTGGCTGACGGCGGCGAGCAGGGCGGTGCGCATCCGGTCGGCGGCCTTGATCGGCTCGACCTCGGCGGCGGCCACCGCCAGCCGGTCGCGTTCCAGCGCGGCGCCGACGTGGGCGGCGAAGGCGGTCAGCACCCGCTGGTCGGCGGCCGGCAGCCGGCGGCCGGTGAGCACCAGGAGGGCGTCCCGGCCGACCGGGACCTCGGTGGTCTCGTACGGCCCGTCGCCGTCGCCCTGGTGGTCCCCCTCGCTGTGCGCGAGCACCTCACCGGCGGCCCGGGAGAGCAGCGCGACGGTCCGCATCCCGAAGGCCGTCCGGGACTTCTCCAGCAGGGCGGGCAGCGCGTCGGCGCCGCGCAGCACGCTGCCGGCCAGGGTGGAGAGGGTCTCGGCCTCGGCGGTGGCGCGGGCGGCCCGGCTGGTGAGCCGGCCGGCGTGGTCGACCACGGTGGAGACGGTGAGCGCGATGGCGGCGAAGACCACCAGGGCGACGATGTTGTTGGTCTCGCCGATGGTCAGGCTGTGGATCGGCGGGATGAAGTAGTAGTTGAGCAGCACCGAGGCGACGAACGAGGCCAGCAGGGCCGACACCGCGCCGCCGAGCAGGGCGACGATGACCACGCCGAGCTGGAAGATCAGCGCGTCGGTGGTCAGGTTGATGCTGTGGTGCGCCTGCGAGAGCAGGGCGGTGAGCAGCCAGGGCACCGCCAGGCCGGCCAGGTAGCCGGCGACGGTGCGGCGCCGGGAGTGGCGGCGGCCGAGCGAGGGCAGCCGGCCGCGGCCGGTGAACTCGTGGGTGACCATGTGGACGTCGATGTCCTCGGAGTCGTCCACGGTGGTCTGCCCGGTGCCGGGGCCGGTGAGGAAGCGGTTGATCCGGCCGCGGCGGCTGGTGCCGAGCACCAGCTGGGTGGCGTCGTGGGCGCGGGCGAAGGCGAGCAGCGCGGTGGGGACGTCGTCGCCGACCACCACGTGGTAGCTGCCGCCGAGGGTCTCCACCAGCTGCCGCTGCTGGGCGAGCGCGCCGGAGGAGGCGCCGGCCAGGCCGTCGCTGCGGGAGACGTGGACGGCCAGCAGGTCGCCGCCGGCCGTGCGGTCGGCGATCCGGGCGGCGCGGCGGATCAGGGTCTCGCCCTCGGGGCCGCCGGTGAGGGCGACCACGACCCGCTCGCGGGCCTCCCAGACCCGGTCGATGTTGTGGCTGGCCCG